>NZ_JBAPKY010000018.1:0-75931 GCF_037083785.1 Roseovarius sp. D22-M7 | reverse complement strand
CCGACCTCGAAAATCGCGAAGCAAAACCCGCTTCAGCGCAACGCCGCCACCCAGAGCCACTATCGCGGAGCGATTTAGTGCATGCGCAGGGAGCGGAGTTTGCAAAGTTTGGGCTGTTTCTCGAAAGCGGACCTTCAAGCTGGATGCAGCGAACAACCGGTTGAGAGCCCAAAGTCGCTAATGCAGCGGAGAGCACAAAAGCTTGGGATGGCCGCCAAACTGTCGTTCAACGATGGCGCGCGGAATGCGGTCCACGCAACGTTTAGAAAAATTGCGCTTTTCAGAAGAATTTTGAGCGTCATCTTTAGCCAGTACACCCATAAATTCCTGTTCAATCACATATGTTTGTGATTCAATTCTCGCGACATCAATGGCGGGAGCAGTCAAATGGCGCGATCAGACATGAGCGATCTGGAGTGGGACTTCATCAAAGCGGTCTTGCCCAACAAGACGCGGGGCAAGAAGCGCGTCGATGACCGGCGCGTGATCAACGGGATTTTCTATGTTCTGCGCACCGGCATTCCATGGGCTGATTTACCCGGCGAATACGGCCCGCCAACGACGGTCTATAACCGCTTCAATCGCTGGAGCTACGCAGGCCACTGGGACCGGATCATGGACGCGATCGCCGACGCCCACAACGTGGACATGGTCATGGTGGACGGCACGAGCATCCGGGCGCACCATGCCGCGACGACGCTCAAAAAAAGACCCGCGCCGCTGTTTAGGTCGCTCTCGGGGCGGATTGGGGACGAAAATTCATGCACTTACAAATCAGGACGGTCTGCCGTTCCGGTATGAACTGACACCCGGACAAGCCCATGACGCGCCGCCCTGCAAGACGCTCCTGGACAATCTTCAACCCGGCCAGCATGTGCTGGCAGACAAGGCCTATGACGCCGACTGGATCAGGGAAATGATCTGGGAACAGGGCGCAATCGACGTGATCCCGCCCAAAGCCAATCGAAAGCTCCCAGCCGATTTCGACGCTGAACTTTACAAGGAACGCAACAAGATCGAACGGTTCTTTGGCAGGCTGAAAGCCTCCTTCCGACGCATCGCAACACGATACGAGAAAACGTCACGCAATTTCTTGTCGATGATCAAACTGGCGTCCATCAGGCTGTGGATCGAGTTTTATGAGTCCGCTGCCTAGCACTCTTATATGTTTCGGCCTTGTCAGGTCGCACTGTCCCGCGTCGGCGGCGGTTCACCGGTGCGGAGAGATTTCGTTCATTCTATAGCCAACATTCCGTAGCGTTACGATCCGCTCTCCTTCGCCCCCGATTTTCCGACGCAGGCGACCTATATATACATCGACAACATTTGTCAGCGGGTCGGCGTTCAGGCCCCAGACGGAGTTCAGGATGCGCTCGCGGGACAGGACACGGCCGATGTTGGTGAGAAACAACAAGAGAAGGTCACGCTCCTTCTTCGACAATTCGATCTCTGTGCCGCCCAGCGTGACTTGCAGTGAAGTCATATCAAAGGAAAGCGTGCCGTGGGTGATGACATCTTCGTCTAAATTTGACGCGTAACCTGTCGACCGCCGGTGCAACGCTTCAACGCGCGCGATGAGTTCGTCGAAGTCGAAGGGTTTCGCGAGGTAGTCATCGGCCCCCATTTTCAGGCCATCGACCTTCTCTTCCGGGCTGTCGAGAGCGGTCAGCATTAGGATCGGCGTCTTGGATTTGCGCGCGCGCAGTCTGCGGCAGACGTCCTGGCCCTGGATGCCGGGTAGCATCAGGTCCAGAAGGATAACGTCGTAGCTGTTGGAGGCCGCATGCTCTAATGCGATTTCTCCGTCAGCGACGTGTTCGACGGTCCAGCCTTCAGCCGACAGACCGCGCCGGATGAAATGGGCGACCCGCGCTTCATCTTCGACCAACAGTATGTTCATAGGGTTCCATCCTGGTCGCTGACAAACTCAAAGAACCATTACCGAAAAGAGGTTAAACCGAAGCACCGATGGTCGACAAGCATCGACACAAGCCTCAAGCGGATTTGCGCTTGGACGGGGCGGCGACCACTTTCATCCGCGGTTGCGTCGGCAACTTGATCACTACCCGCAATCCACATTCCTCTGGGTCCTGAAGGGCCACTGTGCCACCATGCGCCTCTACGATGGATTTCACCACCGGCAGGCCGAGGCCGCTCCCTTCAATCCCTTGACCGACAGCATTGGAGCCACGGAAGAAGCGTTCGAAAGCCTGGGACTTTTCTGCGACGCTCAAGCCGGGGCCATCATCCTCAACCTCTATCAGGCAGGTCTCGGAGTCGTTTTCCAAGGTTACAGTGATCGTTGGCCCCCCGTAGCGGCGCGCGTTGTGCAATAGCGCCAAGACACACTGGCGGATTCGGACTTCGTCCACATGCGCAGTGACCGGGGTTTCCGGTGTGCTGATTTTGACGGTCGCGGGAAACATGGCGACGGCGTCGTCTATGACTTTTCCGAGGTCTGTTTTCTTGTGGTCAAGCCGCAATCGACCGGCCTCGTATCGGGCCATGGTGAGCATGTCATCGACGAGGGTATTGGTATGTTTTGCACTATCGCGAATACGGGCGAGTGCATCCGAGACGTCTTCGTTTAAATTGCCGGAGGTGCGCAATGTCACGTCCGCCTCACCCAGTATGATCGCCAGAGGCGTACGCAGTTCGTGGCTGATATCCGCAATCAGCTGCTTGCGGTTTTCCTCGCCAGTTTCGAGCTTTCGGATCAGCTTCTGCAAATCCGACGTCCGCGCCGTCACGATCTCCTCCAGCCGTTTCTTTTGTTCCTCCTGGCTGATCTCGCGGGTGGCCAGGCCTTTGGACATGTCGCTGAGAACGTCACCGAGGTCGCGGAATTCGCGGCTGCCGCCGAGCGCAATCGGCTTGCCATACTGGCCACCACGCAACCGTTCGATGCTGTTTTTCAAACGGATGGTCGGGCGCCTGATCAGCCGATTGAAGGACAGCAACCCCGCCAGCAAGAACAAGGCTGTTGAAATCAGAACCCCGTAGACAAGCGACCTGTTCCATGCACGGAATTCTGCGGCATCGGCCAGAACCTCCGCGACCTCTTCCTCCTCTTCTTCCAGCGCGGCAACAATTTTATTGTGCAAACGAATGTCAATGTCGCCATCCAACAAGGCGGCCAGACGCTCGATCTGGAGAAAGCTGTCAATGGGGTCGCCAGCTGCGTTAATTGAGGCCACGGCGGCGTTGATCGAACGGATGTCCTCTTCAAGCTCGTCGAGAAACCCCAGTTCTTCGATCTCTTCCTCGCCGACCATCTCGATTTCGCGGGCGATGATATCCCGGATGTCTGCGATGTTCTGCTGGATGGCCTCCCGCAGTTCCCGTTCGCCTTCCCCGCCATCGCGGTCACCGATCAAAAGCGCGTCGCCGTGCTGTTTGAAGAGCCGATAGATATTGGCTTCGAGCTTCAGATGCAGGCCATAAGCCTCCTGCGAGAGCTGTGTCCGCTCGTCCCACCACTTGGATCTATCTAGGCTGTACAGCGTCAGGACCGAAAGCCCCCCGATGAGGACTAGGACTGCAACGGCATAGGCCCCGAAAAGTGTGGTCGAACGCATGTCAGTCGGCTTTCAGGTTTTCTGACATTATGGAGTGATTTTCGCCCTCGTCTACTATCACAGTGGTTGGGCTGAGCTCTTGAAGCGTCGCGAGCAGGCCGTCCCGTTCCGGGTCTACGTTCCAGCGCAGCGAAGAGATCACGACAATTTCGGCCTGCCCCAAAACGGCCCGAGCGAGATCGAGCCGCAGGGTTTGCGCTGCGCTAAGCCCCTTGCCGTTTTCAGAGAGGCGCTGGTCGAGGCCCCGGTGGGCTGCCAGCATGTCGCTCAGGCCGAAGGCGCGCAACACGTCACAGACACGGGCGTCCTTTGGTCGTTTTGGTGCGCTTAGCGTTGCGGACCGCCGCAGGCTGCCTTGCAGGCCGATGTGAGTGTCGCCGATGTAGGCGACGTGTGGCGTCTCGCTCCCTTCGTCAAAAGAGACCCTCACGCCCGCATCCTGATCGAGGCCGGCAATAAGGCGCGCGATTTTAGCAGAAGCGGGTGACTCAAGTTTGGTAAGCGTGCCCGCCTCGGCCGTAAAGTGAACCGGCTCACCAGCGATTTCTCCTCGAACTGTGACAGAGGCTGGATGCTTGTAAGGCTTGGTGAGTCTGGGAATTTCGGGTTCGTTCAGCAACCGCATTGCTTTCTCGCGTGCCACAGCCCAAGCGCAATACCGGTCCCATGCCGCGCCAAGGTCTTGCAGGGGCAAGGCGACGAGCGCGAGGACGGAAAGGCTTGCCGCCACAGTCGCAGGTGTCGTGCTGCCGAGGCTGGCGAACCACAGGATCGCCAAACCCGACAGGGCCACGCCTGCCTGCAGAATCGCCTGCAGTCCCGTCGTCCGACCAACCCGCGCAACAGCATTCGCCTTAAGCGCGTCCCCTTGGTCGTCCAGTGCGCGCAGTTCCTTGGCGGTTCGCCCCATGCGGTCCAGTTCCGGCGCAATGGCGATCCGTTCGATCATGGCAATGGCTATATTGGCGCGGCGCTTGCGAAGCCGCTGGTGCCGTCGCTCCAAACGCCAGGCAAGGATCGCCATTAGCACCATCGCGAAACCCAGGGGCGCAAGTCCGGCCAGCGCGATACGCTGGTCGAGCGAAACCAGGATGGCAACGGCACCAGGCAGGACCACCAGCGCCGTCAGCACGTCGGGCAAGCCGCGCCCGAACCAGAGGCGGGCCGCTGACAGGTCACCCACGAAACGCAGCGCAAGCGCGCCGACGCGACGCTCCTCATGACGAGATTTCGGCAGGCTGGCAATCTTGGCATAGAGCTCGTGCCGGAGGGCGATCGCGTAGCTTTGTCCCAGACCTTCCGCCTGGCGGCGTGAGACGTAAAGACAGACCGCTGCAATGGCACCGGCGAGCGCAAGTTCCCAGACAGTCTGCAAGTTCAGTGCTTCACCGCCATGCAGTGCTGCAAAGGCGTCGCGCGTGGCAAAGGCAGCGACGGCAAGGGCCACAGCCTGCAAAATGCCACAGCCCACAACAAGGACCGCGCTCAGGGCGCGGTCCCGGTTCGCCACAGGTGGGAGTGTCCTCATTCGGCCGCGTCTTGTACGGCACGGCGCATCAGGGGCGCGACATGCAATTCGATGGCGTCTCTCGACCAGAGGTCTTCGCGTGACAGGATCGGCAGACCGGTCGCCTCGGCGGCTTCGGCGGTCGCCAGCGGCGAGCAACCCACCATGCCGGAGATTGCGAAAGGCGCGAGGCCTTTCTGTTCCAACACCGTCACTCCGCCAACCGCGCTCAGCGCATCCGGTGCCGCGAAGAGAATGCCGTCGAGGCGGTCGCGAATACGGGAGGCATTGAGGATCGCTTGGGTCTCCTGTTGAAAAACGCCGTCGGCGATCTCGACCACGACGACCTCGGCGCAGCGCGCCGCCGCTGTGGCGACAAGCGTATCGAACCCAGCCTCGATGCGTTCGAGCGGCATCCGGAAGGTTGTCGCCATGCCGACATCGGTGAAGTCCAGAACTGGTACGCCTGCGTCCGCGAAGCTGTTGAAGTCGCCGAACGCCCCCGTTCCGGTTGCCTTCACACCGGCCACCGCATAGCCGGCACGCATCAGCCCATGGGCAAGACTGGAGGCGGCCGTCGTTTTGCCGGAGTTCATCGAGGCCCCGAACACGCCGATCACGGTCACGGTCTCATTGGCGGGCATGGCTGGCAAGGCGTAGTCGGCGACATTCAACACCTGACCTTTCGCACCAGTCAATAAGCCGAGCGGCTTCAGCCGGGTCGGTTCGTCCATAAAATCGTGGGTCGCATCGATACGCCCTGCAACTCCGCCACCCGCCACGAGATCAATCAGATCGTCGTCGATCACGGCGCTGGCAAGGAATTGGTCCGGGGCGTAACGGTCGCCGAGGCAGAGCACGACCAGATCGCCAGGATAACTCGCCGACACGCGACGCTCGGCCAACTGGATTGTCTTGTGTTGTCCGATTTCGATGATTTCGCACAGGATCAGGTCACCGGATTTGGCATGGGCCATGTTCGTGGACATACCGCAGACGTCAGACCGCTCCACGCGGCGGGTGGTGAAGGCCCATTTTGCATTGTTGCAGTGGAAAGGGCGCGGGTCGGAAAGGTGTGTCATCGTTTACTCCCGGGTTGGCATTACATTGCAACCCTTATGCCGTGGCAACGTGAGACAAATCGGACAACCAGATGAACGCCCAGTATGGCTTTGGATGAACGCCCGATGAACACGCGCCGATGAGAAATCGGGTAGCGATATGCACCCTGAGCAAGACCGCCGCGGAAAACCCTCTCTGCAACGGATAGAGTTATGTGCATTCGACGGCGTCAATCATCGCCGCCGTCATCACCACCGTCATCACCACCGTCATCGCCACCGTCATCGCCTCCATCGTCATCGTCATCGCCACGATCGTCGTCTCGGTCATCGCTACGATCGTCGTCTCGGTCATCGTCGCGTTCGTCGTCTCGGTCATCGTCGCGTTCGTCGTCTCGGTCATCGTCTCGGTCATCGTCTCGGTCATCGTCGCGTTCGTCGGAAGAGTCGGGCTGAGCCCGGTTGTCCCGTTCCTCGTCTTCCCCGCGCCGCACTTCTAAGATCGTGATCTGGCCATCTCCGTTGTGGTCAATCAAGCGAAGTAGCCTGATTGCGCCATCCTGCCCAAAAGCTGCGACCAGCTCATCGAAGCTCAGCACACCGTCGGAATTGGTGTCTACCGACCGAAAACTGGCGGTTTGAGCTGACGCGGGTAGAGCCATAATGAAGACTAGCAGCAGGAAAAGGCCCAGAAACACAGGCAGGACCAATCCAGGACTCGAAAAGTCACTGCTCCGGCTAGCCATCTGAAAGCATTTGCTTTCATTTCGAAAATGCATTGCAGGTGCCTGAGATTATGGAGCGGTACCTAACCATATTTAGGTTTGGCGGTGATGTCACTGTTTTCAAGGTGAACAACACCCGAGCGGAACGATGAACGTCAGATGAACACGGCGGGGACAACCGATTGACACCAGCTCGGCATTTCAGCCGCCCGAAACCAGTTGGCTGACAGCGCTATGCTTTCACCAAAGCCCGCAAACGGGCTTGAAGCGTGCTTTCGCTCTGGCAGTTCGAACGGCAGCGAAGTCCCGCACACTACCAGTTCGCCAACTGCTCGATTTTGCGCCCGCGGCGAATGGCCGGAATGCGGGCTGCGATCGCAGCATCGTGGCTGGGTGTCGAATGTCTCTTATGGGCCGATCACGAGATCCGTGAACGCAGTGCTTTGAAAACCAAGCGAGAAACGCGCGAAAGTTGGTGATGCCCTGAGGGGCGGCATATCATGGCGGTGTTCAGACGCCGTCAATTCTCAGCCGAGAAAGGGATATGCCACATGTCAGAGAATACCATCACTGAACTGCCCGATCCATCCGGATTTGGCACCGACCCATTCACCGACGTCCTGCGCGATGGAGCCCGCAAACTAATTGAACAGGCGATCCACGCCGAGCTGGCCGCACTGATGAACGCCTTTTCCGGGGACAAGCTCGAGGACGGGCGGGCACGCTTGGTCCGACATGGTCATCTGCCGGAACGCGAGGTGATGACCGGCATAGGTCCAGTGCCCGTGAAGGTGCCGCGGGTGCGGGATCGGGGTGCTGGCGAAGACAAGGTCAGGTTCATGCCCAGCATTCTGCCGCGGTATCTGCGCAAGGCGAAATCGGTCGAGGACCTGTTGCCGTGGCTTTACCTCAAGGGCGTTTCCACGGGCGATTTCACCGACGCGCTGGAGGCTCTGCTGGGCCCGAATGCCAAGGGCCTGTCCGCAAAGACCATCACGCGGCTGAAGGCCGACTGGTGGCACGACTATGAGGCTTGGCAGAAACGCGACCTCGGCACGCGCCACTTCCTCTACATCTGGGCCGATGGCGTCTACTTCAAGCCGCGGATGGCTGAGGAAAAACAGTGCGTTCTGGTGATCGTCGGGGCGGACGAATACGGCCGGAAGGAGCTGCTGGCCATGACCGACGGCTTTCGCGAAAGCACGCAAAGCTGGCGCGAGGTCCTGCTCGATCTCAAGCGCCGTGGCCTGAAACAAGACCCCAAGCTGGCCATTGGCGACGGTGCCCTGGGGTTTTGGACGGCGCTGCGCGAGGTCTTTGCTACGACGCGAGAACAAAGGTGCTGGGTCCATAAAACCATGAACGTTTTGAATGCGATGCCGAAATCCATCCAGGCTAAGGCTAAAGGCCATCTGCACGATATCTGGCAGGCCGAGAAAAAGGCCGAAGCCAACGTCGCCTTCGACTTCTTCGTCGAGACCTACGGCGTGAAGTGGGACAAGGCGGTTGCCAAGCTGGTCAAGGACCGGGATGCGTTGCTGACCTTCTATGACTATCCAGCGGAACATTCTCATGATCGTAGTCAATGGTTTTGTCACGCCGAGCCGATCGGCCCAATCGCCGGAGGCGTTATCTTATAGATGTGCAAGGCTGGGGGTGGAACTGAGACGACGGTTGAGCATACTCTCATGCGCGGGTTGGATACCGCATGACCGTGGTTGCGTCCTGGAGCTGCCTCTTTCTGGAAACGAGCGTCAGCCTTTCAAGGGCTGGCTCACAATGTTTCCCAAGGGTTCTCCACCGTGTTCCACCCCCAGGTTTGCACATCAGCTGAACGGGATGTTGCGTTTGTGATGAATGAGCGTCAGGCGGGGCTGGCCTCCTGCGCAATCGCCCAGATGAAGCCGACCATCTCCCGTGCAATCGCGGTGTTGGCCACCACTGTCGGTTTGCCGCAAGCCACAAGGTGCTTGTAGCGTCGGCACATTCGCATCTGGCCTTTCCAGGCGATGTCGCGCACGGCTTGCGGGAGACCCTCCATCCGGTCTACCTGCTTGCGACCGACACGGGGTTGCATCCTGTAGCTCCAAGCGCCTTCAATTAACACGCGGCGCGCCAGGCTGCTGCCAACTTTCGTTATGCCGCCACGCCTGACCGTGTTGCCACTGGAATGTTCGGTGGGGGTTAGACCGAGATAGGCCATAAGCTGGCGAGGCGTTGCGAACCTGCGGAAGTCTCCAACTTCTGCCACAACGGTGACTGCGACAATGAAGGCAACACCGCGCATGGCCTGTATCGCCTCAACAATCGGGGCGAGGCTCCAATCCGGGAGCAGCTCGGCAATCTGCGCCTCAAGCCGCGCGACGCGCGCTTCGGCGTCGGTCACGGCGTGAATGTAATCCTGGAAAACGATCTGTTGGGCGGAATGGTCAAACCGGTTTGTCGACAACCAGCGCCGATAGGCTTTGGTCCAACTCTTCTTGCCGGGATAATGGCGGCCATGTCTGAGCAAAAAGCTCTGAAGATGTTGGCGGGCCTGGTTTGCAACGCGCACAGCCGTGGCGCGTGCGCGCACCAGGTCACGCATCGCTTCATGTTCGACGTCCGGAACCCAGACGGGGGTCAATTCGCTGGCTCGATGCAACTTGGCAAGCATGCGTGCATCACGACGATCAGTCTTCACACGGTCGCCTGCTTTCACAGGAATGAGCGAGGGGGCGACAACCATGCAATCATGCCCAAGCTCGACAAGTTGACGGTAAAGGCCATAGCCACAGGGGCCGGCCTCGTAGCAGAAATACAGTTGCTGCCCTTTGGCGGCCAGTTGCTCCGCAAGCTTGCGGACACGATCCGGTCGATTGCGCTGCTTGCCCCAGTCTCGCACTTCTCCTCCACGCTCGCCATCAGCAACAGCCACGGATATTGTCGCTTTGTGGACATCCAGCCCAATAAACATGATATCCTTCATTGGTCTCTCCTCCATTCTTGAGGCTCTGCGCCAGAACAACTGGCAAAACCCTCGCAGCAGAATGCCGCAGGAGAGGCCGCCTGGTCCAATTGACTGCGATCATAAGGTCTGGAAACATGTCCGGACGTCAAACCCGATCGAAAGCACCTTTGCTACCGTCAGGCATCGCACCAAACGCACCAAGGGGTGCCTCAGCCGAAAGACCGGACTGGCCATGGCCTTCAAGCTGATGATGTCAGCGCAGAAGAAATGGCGCAAACTCGACGGCCAGAACCGCCTGCCCGAGATCATCCAAGGGGTTGAGTTCCGCGACGGGCTCCGCCACGATCAAATCGCCGCCTGATCAGGCGTCACCAACTTTTGCCCATATCTCAAACCAAGCTCCAAACAGCCCCATATCCGTCATGCTGGATTCATATTTCTGTGCTGTATGGAAGCGTCCGTGAGTGGATAGTTTCAGCATTTTCGGCCCGTTGGCTTCAAGGCTGGCGGGCCTATTTCTACGGTCCGCTGAGTCCCGCGACCCGGCCGATGCCCAGATTGAAATGCCTTGCGATGCATGAATGTCTGTTTCGGGGAATCTGGCTTGCCGAAATTTTGAGTCTCGAATGTCGGCAACGGGCCGGGCGTGTCTTGAAGGGTGACCAAAGTTCGCAACTTTGCAAACAGCACTATCTGCGCATTACTGCCGCCCAAGACCGGCATGGCGAACGGCCGCTGTGACTTGGCTCAGCCAGGGCAATTCCGCCCCGCAACAAGATGACCTCGAGTGCCACGCCATCTCCAGCCAGCCACTGGCTGTGAAGTCCTGAGCCCCGCGCCCGAACGTCTGCGCGTCTGTCAGGACGATAGGGTGCACCAACGCCGGCGATCATCGTCATCATTGGTCACCACCCCTGGGAACAGGTCTGCGAACTGGCTGAACATGCGCCGCGCCATGCGGTCCTCGACCGCGAACTCGCCTATGACTTCGTGCAAAGAGGTACCCCGTGGGTACCCCGACCCGATGCCGCGCCGCGGCAATTTCAGCCACCCGGTAAAGTTGCCGAACTCGTAGGAGACATGTCCGGTGATCTTCAATCAGCAGCCGAAAAGCTGGGAAGGGCTTTGATCTCACAGGCGCTCTAGGTCAGCTCTCGAGGCGGGATTTTTGCTCACGGAGCATGCGCTCTCAAACATCCAAGTCTCTGACAAGAGTGTGAAACTGCCGCTGACCGGGCCTGCCTGATCCGGCCAGCGGCACGCAAACGAGAGGAATCTACCAATGGGATTGCCACAACGTGTCTTCTATACTGTTCACGAAGCCGCTGCGCGCTGGGGTTGCACGATATCCGACATCGCCGGGTGGTCCGGTACGGGGTCCCTGAGAGTCGTTACCGGCATTCCCTCCGTCGAATGCGGAGAACGATCTGCCAGCGGGCTGGTGCAGATCCAGCCAACGGACATCCTGCCGATATTTCGCCGCTGCGGAACCGGGCCGCACTCCGCACCTGTCAAGCGCATCCGTCCGCTTGAGGAGCAAGAGTGGTTGCACATCAGCACCCCGGAAGAGGGCGTCATGGTCTCGATCGGGGATGTGATGATCCTGGGCAACGATGTTCAGCGCTTCGAGGACGCACATAACCTGTTTGACCGGATCGCAGAAGGCGCCGGGCTGGGCGAGGACGGTGACTACGACTGGGTCGGCATGCATGTCGAGATCACACGGCGCGTGTTCGAGGAGGGCCTGCCCATCTCGCAGGCGGAATGGATCCGTGAACTTCAGGACTGGTTCTCGAACAATTCACGTGATGGCACCTTCCCCGACGAACGGTCGATCCGACGGCGCCTGAAACCGGTGCTCGACGCGCTGAAGTTCAGGAGATCGAAGGGGTAACCCGACCTGATCCTCCTTGCTCCGACGCCGATGATGAGGACGAGTCCGCGTTGTGAACCAGCTGTGGCCTGGGCCTGAAGGCACTGGCCACGGCATCGACTCCAGCGCGCAAGGGCGAGTCCATGAGATGCGCATAGCGCTGGGTTGTTTGCATCTGGCTATGGCCCAGCAGCTTGCCGATCATCTCGAGTGAGGCCCCGCCGCTCACCAGCAGCGATGCGAAGGTGTGGCGCAGGTCATGGATGCGGACATCCTCGATACAGGCTTCCTTCTGGATGCGCCGCCAAAACCGCCGGACCTCCTGCACGGGCTGGCCCGGCGTATCGCCGGGGAAGAGCCATGGGCAGCCCGCGACCACGGCCTGACGACACTGGCGCACGATCACCGAGGCCTCGTCCGAGATAGGCACGCGGTGCACGCGCCGCTGCTTGGTCGTGGTCGCGGGCTTTGCCCATGTCAGGTGCTCAAGGTTGAAATCTTCGAACCGGGCCTGACGCACCTCGCCCACGCGGGCCCCCGTCAGCATGCAGAGCCGGATGATGTTCGCCGCCCGCATGTCTTCGGCCGCATCCAGTGCCATGCCGAGGCGAATGATTTCCTGCTGCGACAGATACCGCTCGCGGGGCGTTTCCATCCGGCGGCGAAATCCCATGGCAGGGTTGTCCTCGCGCCAGCCCCATTTGACGGCATAGGCGAACATCTTCCTGACCACCTCACCAACCCGGTTTGCGCGCACGGGCGTCGGCCTCGCCCCTTGTAGCTTGCGGGCCCGGTTATTGGGCTTTGCCTTGGCGGGCCGCGCGCGCCCCTCGGCGATCCTGGTCAGCAGCAGTTCCACATCGTAGGCGCTGACCTCAGTGATCAGCATCCGGCCCCAGGCGGGCGCGATGAACTTCTCCATCATCGCACGCTGATCAGCCGCGTTCCGCGCGGCCAGATGCGTCAGGTGCACCTCGACGTAGCGCTCGATCAGATCGGCGACGCGGGGCGCCTCGCGGCCGGCATCGCGGCTCGCCAGCGGATCGCCCCCGGCATCGATGTCCCGGCGCAGCTCCTTGGCGCGCGTCCGCGCCGCAGAGACGCTCCATTCCGGCCAGCGGCCAAAGGTCATCCGGCGCTGGCGTCCTGCGTAGCGGTAATCTAGCGTGAAGGCCCGGCCTCCGCTGCGATAGATGCACACGGCAAAGCCGCGCAGCTCGGTGTCGAAAATCTGGTAGTCCCGGCCCGCCGCGGGCACGGCGTCGCGCAGGACCACCTCGGTCAGTTTCTGCCTGTTTCCCATCTGCACACCTCTCTCTTGCCCCTCGTGATGACGCGTAAAACGCCGCGTCTATCAAGCAGAGCATGACGCCGGGGGTGGCAGGGAGGCACGGGGTGGCACGCCGGAGACAGGTGGCGTGCCATCCCTTGCTTTATTGCGGTTTCGGGGGCTCCAGCGACAAATGAGAAATCCGTGCCGGTCTAACCGGGCCGCGAATCCCATCGGCAAACAGACCTGCAGAGTGCCAAAGCCGGGTGTAAAACCGCCGAATCTTGTAGATTCCCAATGAAATCAGGGGGTGGCACGCATTCGTGCGCGGTGCCACCCCCGGTTTGAGCACGAATGCGCGCGAATCCCCTGTAAATCAACGCGAATGCAGCCGAATGCGCGTGAACCGCCGAAAGGCCGAAATTGCTGCATTGCGGCGTCGGCCTCGGTGTTGCGACGCCAATCGCCCGCAAAGCCAATAAAATAAGGGGTGGCACGGGGGTGGCGTTTTGCGTGCCACCCCGTGCCTCCCTGCCACCCCAGGCGATCTGTCTCACTGGCACCAGTCGACGCCCGGTGTTCGGGCGCGCCAATGGGAGATGCCTGATGCAAACGATGAATGAGACACAGCCACGGCCAAATACCTCCGAGGGGCTCATGGGAGGCTGGATCAGCCGCCCGGATCTCGCCCAGCAATTGGGGGTGTCTGAAAGCACCCTCCGCCGCTGGGAAGCCGAACGCTGGGGGCCGCCCTGTATCCGGGCCGGGCGCAAGATCTACTACCGCCGCGCGGCCGTTCTGGACTGGCTCGAGCAGCTGGAGGACCAGGGCTATGGCCGGGCCCGGACACGCGGCCATCGCCGCGCGGGAGGCCGTCGATGAGCGTCCCCCTGCCCTTCCGCAATCAGCACGGCTCCCGGGCGCGCCGCGACGAGGCCCGCCAGGACTGGATCGACGAGCGGCTGCGCGAGGCCCGCATCGTGGTCGCCGACGTGGTTCATCACTCCGATCACATGGTGCGGCTCGCCTGCAATGTGCTCGTCCGGCATGGCCAGACCGCCGAAGAGCGTGAGGATGCCCGGCTTCTGCTGGTCGTCCTCGAGGCGAAATCACCGGGGCGCGCCGAGCGCGCCCGGCCGAAGCGGGAGGGCGGGCGATGAGGCGCCGCGGGACACCTGAGGCGGACCTGCAGCGGGCTGTCGTCAGCGCCCTGCGCTTCGCCCTGCCGAAGACGGCCATCATCCACCACTGCGCCAACGAGGTGACCGAACCCGGGCCACGCGGCGCGAAACGCCAGGCCATCCTGGTCGGCATGGGCGTGCATCCCGGCTTTGCCGATTTGTTGGTGCTTTGCGACGGCCGCGCGCTGTTTCTGGAGCTGAAGGCGCCCAAGGGCCAGCTCAGTCCCGCGCAGGTGGTGTTTCGCGATGCGGTCCGCGCGCAGGGCTTCGGCTGGGCGCTCGTGCGCTCGCTCGACGACGCGCTGGCCGCACTCGCCGATCACGGCTTGACCACGCGCGTCGCGCAAACCGGCGAGCCCGGCGCGGGGCACACTTCCAACACCACGGCACGGAGGGGCACGCCATGAGCCATGCCGCCACCAACTGGGCGATCCAGCAGCGGGGCTTGAAGCCCACCGCCAAGATCGTGCTCTGGCATCTCTGCGATCGCTTCAACCCTGATTACGGGTGCTTTCCCTCGCAGAGCCGTCTTGCGTATGATTGTGAGATCAGCCGCTCGACGCTGAATCTGCACCTGGTCCAGCTCGAGCGCGCGGCGTTGCTGCGCCGCGTGCCCCGCATCGATCCGGTCACCAAACGCCAGATGGCCACCCGCTACATTCTGGGGTTCGAGCCGGGCTTTACACAACAGGAGGCGGACCCGTGTCCGGAAACCGGACATGGCCCCGGCGACGCGGGCGGCGCCTGCGATGAGGGCGCCGATACCTCTACCGATGCACAGGATCCGGCCGAGCCGTGTCCAGATTCCGGACACGGGAACCCCGAAAGACCCGTGTCCGATTTTGGCGCCGACCCGTGTCCGAAAAATGCCCCGACCCGTGTCCGGAATCCGGACACTAACCCTGTAAGGGAACCTTTAAGGGAACCAGTAAAGGAGGAGGAGGGCGCGCGAGCGCGCGATTTCGATTTTGATCGGTTCTTTGCAGAGCTGCTCAGCGCGCTGGGCTTTGCCCCCAACGCCACACTGCCATCGTGGTGGCAGGGCTGGCCGCCCCGCGAGCATGTCCGACGCTGGTGCGATGATCTCGGCCTCAGCGCCGAGGCGATCCTCGCTGTTGCCGAGAAAACGCGCCACGACCATCCCGACCCGCCGGACGGGCCCAAGGCCCTCGATCGCGCCATGCAGCGCGCCGCCCAGCGCCAGGCGCAGAAAGGGTCCGGTTCCCAGAAGGCCGAAGAGCGCGCCGGTGGGCGCAGGCAGCGCGGAAAAGCTCCCTCCGGCCCGCTGCCAAGCGAGGACGAGCTCGCGGCCTTCTATGCCGGGATGGTGAACTCCGATCAGTTCCTGCCGGCCAACATGATCAGCACCACCATGCGCGACGCCATGCTGGCCCGCGGGCTGGTCACGGCGGACCGGCTGCGGGCGCGAGGTGTGCTATGAGCAGGATGGATCGCAGGCTGCCGCGAACGCCGGCGCAGGGCAACGCGCGCGGCAGGGCGAAGCGCGCCATGAGCGTGCAGCAGGCGCTGGAATGGGCGTTCCGCGTCGAGAAGGCCCGGTTGGAACTGCCGGAGCGGTCGAAACCCGAGCACGCGCATCCCTCGGGCGTTGGCCTGGAATACGTGCTGATCCAGCGGGCTGCGCTGGGCTGCAAGGTCGATGGCGGGCGCTACAAGATCGGCGACGACACCCACCCGGATGCCGAGGTGATCGCCGCCACGGTCGCGGGGCTCCCCGAAAGCCTCGGCGGCAAGCGCATGGCAATCCGCGTGGCCGAGCTCGCCCGCGCTGGTCTGACGCCGGACTGGATGCCCGGTGCCGTGCCGCGCTGCGTGCCTGTGGACGTCCGGCGCAACAAGCATGGCGAGCGTGCGAAAACTGTCGTCGTCGGGACCGCGCGCATTCGGGTCCGGGGCCCAACGCCCCGCGGCAGATGGAAAACCGTCGAGATCCTTGCCTGCCCGGTGACCTTTTCCCCGCATCCAGAGCAGATCGCATCTGCCCGAAAGGATTATGACGAATGGCGGCAGGCGCTGGGCTGGGTGCGCGACGGGCTGATCGCGGGCGGGATGCTGCGAGAGGTCGAGGTGACAGGGGTGATGCCGAAGGCACGGCCGTGGGTCAGCGCTTCCGGGAGATCAGGTTTCGAATGAGCTGTGCGGGACGAGGCTTCATCTCAGTTTCTTTGGCCCGATCCCGGATGAGGATCATAACACATCATGGGGGTCCTGTGACTGTCAACACAATATCAGGGGATTTGTTTGCGCATTGTTCTTGCTTTTCGGGAACTGCCCGCGCATTGTGTCAAAAATCGACCCAGGGCAGGGGCGGTGCAGGATCAGGAGCAGATATGACGGAATTCGCGACACTGCTGCAGCAGGTGGGCTGGCCCGTGGCAGAGGCTGCCTCGAAGCTCGGATATTCCGAGGGGCACATCTATCGCTGGAAGCGCGGCGAGGAAAGCCCGCGCAACGGTGTCCTGCGCCTCCTGCGCCAGGAGATCGGGGCGCGGCGGTCAAAAATGCCCGAGGGGGATTTCTCCTTCATCGATCTCTTCGCCGGTATCGGCGGCCTCAGGCGGGCCATGGAGAAAGCGGGCGGGCGCTGCGTGATGACCTCGGAATGGGATAAGTTCGCTCAGGCAACCTACCATGCCAATTTCCCTGATAACCGGGCGATCGAAGGTGACATCCGGACGATCGATGCAGACCAGATCCCGGAACATGATGTGCTCGTTGCGGGATTTCCCTGTCAGCCCTTCTCAATTGCCGGCGTGTCGAAGTTCAATGCGCTGAGCCGTAAGCACGGGTTTCTGAACGAAACACAAGGCACGCTTTTTTTCGATGTGCTGCGTATCCTGCTGCACCACCGGCCTGCGGCATTCCTTCTGGAGAACGTAAAGAACCTGAAAAGCCATGACCGCGGGCGCACGTTCGCGGTCATCCGGCGCAAGCTTGAGGACGAGCTGGGATACAAACTTCACACGCGCATCATCGATGCCGCCCATTTCGTGCCCCAGCACCGCGAGCGCATCGTGATGGTCGGGTTTCGTGAGGACGTCCCGTTCTCCTTTGACGAAATGGCGATTCCGCCGCGTGGCAACAGGCGCATGCGCGATATCCTGCACCCGGAGGACGGCAGTGAGGCGCCCGAAAGCCACTTTACCTGCGGGCCGGAGGCCGCAGTCAGCGAGCGTTACACGCTCTCCGACAAGCTGTGGAGCTATCTGCAGGGGTATGCGGCAAAGCACCGTGCAAAGGGCAACGGCTTCGGCTTTGGTCTGGTCGACGGTGACAGTATCGCCCGGACGCTTTCTGCGCGCTACTACAAGGACGGCTCGGAAATCCTGGTCAGCCGGGGAGAAGGCCAGCGTCCCCGGCGGCTCACCCCACGGGAATGCGCCCGTCTCATGGGATATGAGGACAGCTTCCGCATTCCTGTCTCCGACACACAGGCCTACAGGCAATTCGGAAATTCAGTTGCGGTGCCGGTATTCGCCGAGGTCGCCCGCGTCATGCATCCGCATGTTCTGGACCTTATCAAAACCGGACCCGCGCCACTCAATAAAGTTGGCTGATGTTCACGACAGCGCCACGCGCAGCCGCAATATGGCGGCGATCGGCGGCCGCGACACGAAGCCCGAACTCGTGTTGCGGCGCGGACTTCATGCGCTGGGCTTCCGCTACCGTCTGCACAGCCGCTACCTCCCCGGCCGACCTGACCTCGTGTTTGCCAGATACAGCGCTGTCATTTTTGTAAACGGCTGTTTCTGGCACGGTCATGACTGCGATTTGTTCCGCTGGCCGAGGACCCGTGAGGAGTTCTGGCGCAGGAAAATCGGCGGTACGGTCGCACGTGACCGTGCCGCCCACGCCGCGCTGAACGAAGCGGGCTGGCGGACCGGTATCGTCTGGGAATGCGCGATGAAGGGCCGTGGCCGCCTTGAACCTGCGCGCATGATTGCGGTGGTTGCGAACTGGCTGCGTTCCGGCGAGGGTCACCTTGATCTGACCGGCCACAACGCCGGGCCGGATAGCGAGGGCTGAATGGCGGCGCGTGGTTATCTTTCGGAATATTTCGCTGGCGCGGGCGCCAAGGTGCTGCGCGGGACAGAGGTCGATCCGGCCGTCTCCAATGGTCATGAGTTTCAGGGGGTGGACGCGTTTCGGCTGTTCCTCGGAACCCCGGCCGAAAAAGAGCAGGTTCCCGTCACCTATATCTGGATGGATGACGAACAGGAGGAGCCGGATCGCCTGGAACTGCACGGCACCTGGTACGACAGCCGTCGCGGCAAGGGGCATCGCGGTCCCGAATACCGGCTGTATTATCCCGCCGCCAGCGAACCCGTCGTCCACCGCGCCCGCGAGGGGGACACGCTCTTTCTGTGCATGACGGCTGAACGTCGCGTGCTGGCAATCCTCTGTCCGGCCGGCAGCAGCACTGAACAGAAGCTCCTCTGGCTGTTTGGGCTGAGCCTGACCGAGGACTACAGACTCAGCCCGCGAGAACTCCCTGCTGACGGCGGGCGGGATATCGATCTGGCCGCCCGCTTCATTCTCGGTGAGCTCGGAATCGAACCCGAGGAAGAAGAGCCCGATGCGCTGGACAGGCTGGTCGATCGTTTCGGCCTGAAATTTCCTGGCACCGCGGAATTCTCGGCATTTACCCGAAAAACGCTGACCGGCGTGGATCCGCGCGATGCTCCGGACGCGGCCCTGATCGCATGGATGGAGCACGAGGAGGCGCTGTTTCGCAGTCTCGAGCGGCGGGTGGTGGCGGAAAGGCTGACGGAAGGGTTCAGCGACGGCGAGATGGTCGATGTTGACGGGTTTCTGTCGTTTTCGCTGTCGGTGCAAAACCGGCGAAAATCCCGCGCCGGATGGGCGTTCGGCCACCATGTCGAGGCGATCCTCAAAGCACGGGGCGTTCGCTACCGCCGCGAGGCAACGACGGAAAAGCGCAACGCCGCCGACTTTCTGTTCCCGGGTGAAGCTGAATATGCCGACCCGTCATATCCCTCAGCACGGCTGTCGATGCTCGCGGTGAAGACAAGTTGCAAGGACCGGTGGCGTCAGGTGCTGGCCGAGGCCGACCGGATTGCACCGAAGCATCTTCTTACGCTTGAGCCAGCGATTTCAGAAGCCCAGACACATGAGATGCAGGCTTCTCAGCTGCAGTTGGTCCTGCCGGCACCACTGCAAGAGACGTACAGGGCGCCGCAGCGCGAATGGCTGATGGATGTCGCAGAGTTTTTGTCCATGATCGAGACCAAAGCGAAAATATGAATTCACCACGGTCGGCAAAGTTCCTGCTGCTGTCGCAGAGCGGACAAAGCACCATCCGACGGTACCAAACACCGGCGATAATCACGCCGCCAGTGATGAGGCGAACGCAACTCACTAATCGTGTGCAGTCCGGTGCTCGATCCGTACGTGCTTCACCGCACGACCGGCAGATCCGACAGACGTGTGGTATAGCGCGGGCTGCGATGATCGGCGCGCAACTGCCAGGATCGCGACATGCCCTCGCTCGCGAGCACCATGGTCTTCTTCCCGAACCGACTGTTCACCGCGTCGAGCGCGCGCATCAAGGCGGGCGAGCCGCGCGGCGCATCAAACAGCGTCCTCGGGCGATCTTCGAGCGGCAGCAGATCATCGAGCATGACACCCGCCTTGGTGAACGCGTAAGCGTGGGCCCCGGTTTTCGGCCATGCCGCCAGGGCGCAGCGCTTCGCGGCCGCGACCAGCTCGAACGTGTCCGATGACATCGGCACAATGCGCGTTGTCCGGGATCTGGCATATTGCGGCCGGTCCGGGCGGTGCCGGTTCGTGTGGAAAAAGACGGTCATCGTTCCGGCCACGAGCCCGTGCTGTCGCAGCTTCTCCGCAGCGCGCGTCGCGTGCGCGGTGATCGCCTCGAACAGCGTGTCGAAGTCCTGCATCGGCGTGCCGGCAGACCGGGTGACGGCCATCCCCTTGCGCTGTGGCGCGACATCATCGAACGCAATGCAGGGCTCCCCCTGCAGCTCCAGGACGGTGCGTTCCAGCACGACCGTGCCCAGTGCGCGGGCCTGGCGCGGCGGCATGTCCCGCAGCTCCGCGGCCGTGCCGATCCCCAGCCCGTGCAGCTTGGCTTCGGTTCTGCGGCCGATGCCCCAGATGTCGCCGACGGGGACAAGCGGCAGAAGCCAGTGGGCGAGGCCCGGGTCCATCATGTCCAGAACGCCCGCGAAGATCGGGTTCTTCTTGGCGATGTCGTTGGCGCATTTGGCGAGCGTCTTTGTCGGCGCGATCCCAACCCGAACGGGCACACCGACGCGGCGCAGCACGTCGCGGCGCATGGCGCGGGCATGCGCCACCCGGTCCCTGAACCCGCCGAAATCGAGAAAACACTCGTCGATCGAGTAGATCTCGACGTTGGGCGTGTAGTCCTCATAGACCGCCACCACCCGCCGGCTGATATCGCCGTAGAGCGTATAGTTCGAGGAGAAGACCCGGATCCCGTGCGCCTCGACCTTGTCGCGGATCAGGTGCAGCGGCTCGCCCATCCTGATGCCGAGCGCTTTCGCCTCGTCGCTGCGCGCCACGGCGCAGCCGTCATTGTTCGACAGCACGATCACCGGCACGCCCTTCAGGCTGGGGTCAAAGATCCGCTCCGCGCTGACATAGAAGTTCGCGCTGTCGCTGATGGCGATCGGGTTTGTCACGCGAGATCGTAGCGCCGCACCACGCCGGCAATGACGCCCCAGATCTCGCTGTCCTCGGTCAGCTCGATATCGGGGAAGCTCTCGCGGCTGTTAGCCGTTGCGAGGTAGAACTTGCCGTCCCGCTTGCGCAGGATCTTCGCATTGACCGCGCCGTCGACGACCGCGAGGACGGCGCGCCCGAGGCGCCGCTTGCCGGCCCTGTCCACGGCGATGATGTCGCCGTCCCGAATGCCGACGTCCCAGAGACAGTCGCCCTCCACGCGCCACCAGAAGGTCGAGGACGGGTGGCGCACGACCCAGGCGATCGGATCGATCTCATCCTCGAGATCATCGCCGGCCGGCGACGGGAAGCCCGCACTGGCGCGCGGCAGGCGCAGCGGGACGGGCTGCCCTTCCGCGAGGACAGGGGCGTCTATCGGATAGACCGGCATCCGCGAATCCTTCGGTGTTCATGATGTGTTCTCGCATACATCAAGCACCGGGTCCCCGGCTGTCAAGCGGTGACCCGAAGGCCCGCGGTTATCCGGAAGCGCCCAGACCGCCCCGATCGGACTTGAGCCCCTCGCCGCTCTGGTGAATCACCATGCGCTCGGCCGGAAGTGATCGGATCAGCGCGAAAGCCTCATCGGGGGTGCCGGTCAGCCATTGCTCGTAATCTCGAGTATCAAGGATCGTCGGCGAGCGATCCGGATGCGTCTGCCGCGTCAGCGCGTTCGGCGTCGTCGTGATCATCGAGGAGTTGATCATCTCACGCTCTTCGCCGCCGCCGTAATTGCCCTTGTAGAGGCGCCAGATCCCCGCGAGGGCGAAGGGTGGTCGTTCCTCGTCGCCGACCATGCCGAACCAGACATAGGTGGCCGGGTTGCGCCCCTTGGGCTCGCAGTAGCTTGTGGCCGGGATCAAGCATCGCCGGTCCTCGAAGCTCTTCGTCCAGAACCGGGAGTTGCGCAGCTTGTCGTCCCGCGCGTTATTGATCGCCTTGGGCTGGATCGGATTGCCGGTCTTCTTCGAGACCTGGGGCATCACGAACCCCCAGTGCGCGTGCTCCAGCCAGCGGGAGCCGTCCGGATCGACCCCGACGATCGGCGACATGGTCTTCGGGAAAATGGCCGGCAAGGGCTCTGCGTTGCCCAGCCGGTCATTCGCGGGTTCCACCGCAAACAGGCTGCGCATGGCCTCGGGCGGCATGGTGTTGGAATAGAGATTGCACATGGCTGCGATGATAGCTCACCGATCAGCATGAAGCATTCTGAAAAATCACCTGAATTCAATGCGAGACCAGACGACGCGCTGGGCAAGCTCATCCGAGGGTGCTCGGCGAAACCGGCGCATGGCCCTTGTCATCGACGCCGAGCACCGATGCCGATGCGGTCAGCGGCCCGCTCAAGTAGCAAACCGGTCATCCGCTCTGCTGATGTCGAACGGCGGCACAGCGCAGTGAACTGCCGGTGCAAAGTTGCGAACATCCGGCCGCTACCGTGGCCGAGTTTTGCACCTTCGTTCTCAACCTCGGACCGCGATGATGTTTGCCATATCGGGTTCCGGGCTTTTCCAAGCCACTTCAAATAAATCAAACTTAATAGGGATGTTTAATCCCCCCCCAGGTCCGGGATCGTGACAAAAAATATTTTCCCCGGACAATGCTTCTACAATCAATATGTGACCCTCACGGCCTGGCTTTCCATCCAAAATACGTCGATTGACATTTACCATTAACAACCAATTCTCTTCGAGATACTTAAGAATATCTTGGCGTGCGGGTACCTTCTCAAGAAATTGCACAGACTGCAACTCAAGGCACTTGCGCACCGCCGTTTTTTCAGCTTCTAAATCGGTTTCTTGAATAATTGCAGCGACGGTATCGGGATCACCAACTTGTCTTCTTATAGCCTCTTCAGGATCACTCAAGAAGAGCTCGATATCAAAATTTTCTTGGTCAACGACTTGCAACCCAAACGAAGCTAGACCGAGTAGCATTCTGAATTGCCATGTCCCTCTGCCTTCAACATAACCAGTAATTTTGTCAGCCTTCTCACAACCAATATCTTTACCTGTCTTGGCATGTACAAACATTCGGAAAGCTGCTTGTACGCATCGCGTCTTGCCGCCGTATATATATTCTGTAATTTTCATTCTATAGCTCCTTCGTGTCTTCGAACCATGTGACAACAATACCGTCACCAGGCACGGACCATAAATCAAGCGGTATAACACACACACCATTGTGGAATTGTGTTTCTGCTCTCCATCGAGACGAGGCCATGAATCGATGGACTTTGACGGCATTTTGTTGTTTAGGCGCAAGAGCCTTAACGTCAATTTTTACCTGCCTCACGAGTGAAATCCGATCATTCATCCAATAGGCGAATGGACATCCTTTTGACTGTGAAATTCGGTAGTTGATAACGAAGCGAGCCAGTTGCTTATTTGGTATTTCTGAAATAGAGTTTACTTCTTCGAAAAGCTCGAAGTCATCGATAAGAGTCCCCGGCAGGCCAATTCTTCTAGCTATCTTTCGTTTCTGTTTTGCCGGTAATTTTTCCATATTTAAGAGTTCTACATCCTTTGAGTTCGAATCATAGAATTTTGGTATTCTTTTTATCGTCGCGGGAATGCCAAGATTTGGATCATTTGAATAGAATGCCTCGTTTACCTCACCTGTGGCCAGCAAACTTTCTATCAAACCTGTGCTACGGGAAACGGCAACTAGAAACCGGTTGTCGGGAGTTTCATAGGATAGTTCTACGTCGATCAAAAATGCATTTTTTGTTTCCTGTAAAGCAAGTGATACATCTAATGCTTTTAGCACATCGGATTCAATAAATAAGTTTTCGACCATTTGTGTAGCGGCTTCTTCACCATATAATTTGGCGAAACCTAACTGTGCAAGTGCCTTGCCTTCACTTGTAACGATAGCGCTTTTAAGAAGATTGTATGAGGTCGTCCCAATCTCATGTTTCGCAATATAATCATGTGAACTTTTGCAACCGTCTTTGAACTCGAAGAACAATCCAATAAGAAGCAATAAAATCAAACCCTGTGTGTTTTCTTGAAGAAAGCTCACTATCCGCCCTGACCATTGGATACCTCCAAGTATTCCATCAAGTAAATCAGACAAACCATCCCATTGGAGAACTGCAATAAATGCAATTAATATAATGAAAAAGATGTAAGATCGACGCATGAGTAGCTCACCGCCGCTACAACAAAAAATCTTCTGGCGGTGTAATGAACGAATAACATGTTGTGGCGATTGCACCGTGATGCGATTGGGCGGTGCGTGCATGGGCAATTGCGCGACCAGGCAGTGCGAGCGTTACACCAAACGTTACAGGAACTTGGATGGACAATCCGCGGTCTCCAAACACCTCCATCATAATTCGACAAAATCCGTCGAGAGGTTCATTCGGAATTTGGTTTAGCTCGTCGATATCGGCCTGCGATGCGCGACCGAAATTGGGGAACAAAAGTAATGGTGATAGCTTTTCAGAAAGGCCTGTGATCAGCGTAATATGCGCGCTAGCGGCATCGTGATGTAGAAAAGAATAATGATTTCTTTCGTAGTATAGATAAGCTGCACGCGTCGGCAATACATCGGAACCGCAATTTGCGAACAGTTTCGCGTGCTCTCTACCCAAGCCCCTGTGATAAGTGGTCAGTGCGGAACCTGGACCAGACACATAACATCTACCGCGGTTATTGACCGCCATGTCAAACTCTAATGAGCAAGTTTCACAACCAACAAGATCTGCTCGATCTCTTTGGTTAAATGACTCCTTTTGTAGAGCTCTGACGCTAGTGCTTTGTAACTCGAATTGACGATAAAGTACCACGGATTTTCACATAAGTTTTGAATATGAAACCCAAGCTGTTGCTGGCTGAGTCGCGGCTGCTGCTGATTGTCCGAATATTTTATCTACTGACGTAGTCCAGCAATAATCCGGCGGCGTGCCAAAATGTGTTTCGTATTTGTCCAGATCATTGCCATAAGGTGCGTCAATGTCGTTACCGGCCAACTTGATTAGGATTGCCAAGAGCGTCCCATCAATCGGCATCGCTTTGACGCCCTTAGACCAAAGCAATGATGCTCGTTCATATTCCACAATCGTTTCGTTTACCCACATTTCGAGGTTGTGCGAGACAGGCAAGCTAAATCGAAACTGCTGAATAAGTTGGTCGTTAAGCGGATTCATCAAGTGTCCCCTTCCGTTGTCGCCCGTCTTACCACGTCAACCGGCATTTCTCAAGCGGGCTGGCAGGTGGTCATGGCGATTTAATCCAAGCTGGAAAACTGTTGCACTGCGGTGATTTGGCTGACGAAATCAAGTTGGGTAGCCTGATCGGAGGTGACAGGCATGTTTTCGGTTCGAACACTATTGCGCGAGGTTCCTGATCTGTGGGGTCGGAAAGGACGGCAAAATCCCTTGAGGCGCTGCTGGGCCTGATACTCTTGTCGATGCTTAGCGGTCGGCAGGGGATGGCGGCGGTGTTTCGGCTCGCCCCAGCCGACGCTGCACCTGCAGTGAAGGATCACTTCATCCAGCAGTTTCCCAGTTCGCGACGCACGCGGTGAAGGTCAGCTTTCGAAGACTCGAGCCAAAGGGCCGTGAGTCCGCTTCGGGCTGACACTGGTCCTTCGCCACATCAAGCCCGAGCGGCCGCTTCGGTGACTAGCGCACCTCGGCCCTACGGGTCGCTTGCACCCCCCTCCCATGGTTCCTCCAGGGCGCTGATCGTATACGGGGGGGCTGAGCGCGCGATTTCGCTAGCGACTGGATTCCTCACCGGGGAATCCACCTGGAATCCACCCCGACCGGTCGACTCGGATTTCTGACTCGTTATCAGGCACTTGCTCGATCGCTGGTCTGGCCAGGTGGATTCCTCGAAGGAATCCAGAGAAGCCACCTGCTCGGAATCCACCCGAGCCTGAAGCCACCCGAGGAAGCCACCCCGAGATGCCCCTTGCAGGCCTATCACGGCGCTTTTCGCGGAAAGTGTTGATTCAAATGCAAAAAACCCTTTGACATTCCTAGCCCCCTTGACGTACCCCTTAATAATCGAAGAATTGCGCGCGGAGGATACTCCTCGCGGGCGTGTTGCTTTTTCCCGACATCGCAGATTTTGATGCTGTCGCCGACCGGTCTGGTCGCGCGTCTGTGTCTGTCCGCCTTTCACCACAGCAGAGAACACCCATGGATCTTGTCTTCGCGCCAAGCGAGATCGAGGCGTGGCCGATCGACCGGCTGCGCCCCTATGCCCGCAATGCCAAGATGCACGGCGACGACCAGGTGGCGAAGATCGCCGCCAGCATGGCGCAGTTCGGCTGGACCGTGCCCTGCATGGTGGCCGACGATGGCGAGCTGATCGCCGGGCATGGCCGGGTGCTGGCCGCCACCATGCTGGGGCTGACCGAGGTGCCGGTGATCCGGCTGAGCCATCTGGACGAGGCCGAGCGCCGGGCCTACCGGATCGCCGACAACAAGCTCACGGAACTCGGTGACTGGGACGAAGCCATGCTGCGCGACGAGATCGCCGGGCTGCTGGCCGACGACTTCGACCTCTCGCTGCTGGGGATCGGTGAGGCCGAGCTCGACGCCCTCCTGCAAGACCCCGAGGCGCAGGACGGCGACGGCCCGGTCGAAGGCGAGGATGACACTCCCGAAGCCCCGGCCACGCCGGTCTCCGTGTCGGGGGACCTCTGGCAGCTTGGGGATCACCGGCTGATCTGTGGCGACAGCACGTCGGCCGATGTGGTCGGGGCGCTGCTTGGTGACGTGAAGCCGCTGCTGATGGTCACAGACCCACCCTATGGCGTGGCCTATGACCCTGCGTGGCGTAACCAGGCGGGCGCCGCGAAGACCAAACGCACCGGCAAGGTGCTCAACGATGACCGTGCCGACTGGCGCGAGGCATGGGCGCTGTTTCCCGGCGATGTCGCCTATGTCTGGCACGGAGCCCTGCATGCGGCCGAGGTGGCGGAGTCGCTGACCGCCTCGGGTTTCGGCATCCGGTCGCAAATCATCTGGGCCAAGGATCGGCTGGTGCTCAGCCGCGGCGACTACCACTGGCAGCACGAGCCCTGCTGGTATGCCGTGCGAACCAAGGCCAGGGGCCACTGGGCCGGTGATCGCAAGCAGACGACCCTGTGGCAGATCCCAAGCAAGGATCAGGACAGCGAGACGGTGCACGGAACGCAAAAGCCCGTGGAGTGCATGCGCCGCCCAATCCGGAACAATTCCAACCCCGACCAGGCGGTCTATGAGCCCTTCATGGGATCCGGCACCACGCTGATCGCGGCCGAGACCACGGGCCGCGTCTGCTACGGCGCGGAGCTGAACCCGGCCTATGTCGATGTGGCAATCGAGCGTTGGCAATCCTTTACCGGCGAGGACGCGGTTCTGGCCGAGACCGGCGAGACATTCGCGGCGCTCAAAGCCAAGAGGCTGGGGGCATGACCGCGCCCCTTCTGCCGCGCCAGATCGCGCACTGGCCGCTGTCGAGGCTCAAACCTTACGCGCGTAATGCCAAGACGCACGACGCCGACCAGGTGGCGCGGATCACCGCCAGCATGGCCGAGTTCGGCTGGACGGTGCCCTGCCTTGTGGCCACGGACGGCGAGTTGATCGCAGGCCATGGCCGCGTCCTAGCCGCCGCACGGCTTGGGCTCACCGAGGCGCCGGTGATCGTGCTCGAGCATCTGACCGAGGCGCAGCGTCGAGCATACCGGATCGCCGACAACAAGCTCACCGAACTCGGCGGTTGGGACGACGCGCTGCTGCTGGAAGAACTGCGCGGGCTGATGGCCGAGGACTTCGATCTCGGGCTGATCGGGATCCCCGAGGACGAGCTGGACGCCCTGCTGCATGATGCAAATGACGGTGACCGCACGCCCATCGACGATGACACCGCGGATACGATCCCTGAACCCCCGGCAGAGCCGATCACGCGCCCGGGGGATATCTGGGCGCTGGGCGACCACCGGCTGATCTGCGGCGATGCCACCGAACCGGCGGTGGTGGCGCGGCTGATGCAGGACGAGGCGGCCACGCTGGTGTTCACCTCACCGCCCTACGCGCAGCAGCGCGACTATGGCGCAGCAAAGGAGCAGGTCGGCGATTGGGATGCGCTGATGCAGGGTGTTTTTGCCGCTGCCCCGGTCACGGAGGCCGCGCAGCTACTGGTCAATCTCGGCCTGGTCCACCGCGATGGCGAGTGGATCCCGTACTGGGAGGGCTGGGTCGCCTGGATGCGCACGCAAGGGTGGAGACGGTTCGGCTGGTATGTATGGGATCAGGGGCCCGGCCTTCCCGGTGACTGGAACGGGCGGCTCGCGCCCTCGCACGAGTTCATTTTCCACTTCAATCGCGCGCCGCGCAAACCGCACAAGACCGTACCCTCCAAGCACGCGGGCGAAACCCTCGGCGGCGGTGGCCTGCGCACCATGCAGGGTCAGGTCAGGCCCAAGACCGGCATCGGCAACGCGATCCAGAGCCATCGGATCCCGGACAGCGTCTTCCGCATCATGCGCCACAAGGGCGGGCTGGGGACGGCTGGATCGCATCCGGCGGTGTTCCCGGTGGTGCTGGTCGAGGCGGTGCTCACGGCCTTCACGGATCCCGGCGACCTGGTCTACGAGCCGTTCTGCGGCTCGGGCAGCCAGCTGGTCGCGGCCGAGCGCACCGGGCGGCGCTGCTACGCGGTAGAACTGGACCCGGCCTATTGCGATGTGGCCGTGCGGCGGTGGGAGATGGCAACCGGCAAAGTAGCACGGCGAGACGCGACCAGAGCGAAAACTGATGATCTGGAAACAACGGAGGAATGAACATGCACTGGAGAGTGGGCGATCTCGTACAGGCAATTCCGATCCCGCGCGATGATCTGAACCAGGCCATATCGCGCAACGGATTTCGCCCGGAGCATACACCGTCGCCGGGAAAGGAGCGCTTGTATGGCTGGCGCGACGTGGTGGCGATTGCCGCGTCACAGGAATTGCGCAACATCGGCTATGGGCCTTCGATCGCATTTCAACTGTTGCAGGAGCATCTGTCGCCATTCCTGCGCACCACGGTAGGCCATCCGCGCCACTGCATGGGACTCCTGTGGTTGATCGACAAGGTTGAGGACACGCCCGGCCAAAAGCACCGATGCAGGTTTCTTCAAGGTGCCGACGCTGCTCATCTCGTGATCGAGGCCAGCAAGAACGGGGGCATCGTCGTCAACGTGGGCCGGATCGCAGACCGTATCCTTGATGACCTGCCCGCGACGGGATGAACTGAATGACCCAGTCCCGCCGCATGTCGCTTGTCGAAGCTGCCACAAATGTCGTTGTGGGATATGCGCTCGCGGTCGCCACGCAGATCGTGGTGTTTCCGTTGTTCGGTCTGCAGGCGAGCCTCGGCGAGAACCTGGCGCTGGGCGGGGTATTCACCGGCATGTCGCTCCTGCGCGGTTACGCGCTGCGCAGGCTGTTCGATGCCGCGCAAAGACGATAGCATGCGTCAGCTGTGCGGGACCGTCCGGCCGTTCCCTGCACGTGCGAGATGGCCGTTGCGCTTCTGCCGGATGCCCGACGGAGAGATCGACAGACGAGCTGTCGCTAATGTCATGGGCTGATAAATCGAACCTTTCCAAACCCGACATCCTCGAAAGCAGACCGACCCGAAAGTGTCGCGGTTGGGGGTCTTCCTTGAGCCGGATGCTGGATAGTGCCCCGTGGCGTGGTGTAAGAACGCCGACCTTCGGAAAGGTCCAGATCTGATCAGGTCGCCACGGCGGGCAACCTGATGTTGGGATTGTCGTTCACGCGCGCGAGGGTTTCAAGACTCATGTATCGGCGCGCGACCGTCCATTCGTCATTGGTCTCGAGCATGATCGCCCCGACGAGCCGGATAATGGCGTCGTCGTTCGGGAAGATGCCCACGACGTCAGTGCGCCGCTTGATCTCGCGGTTCACCCTCTCCAGCGGGTTCGTCGACGCAATCTGGGTCCAATGCTCGCGTGGGAAGTCCATGTAGGCGAGGACGTCGTCGCGCGAGGCGTCCATGAAGGTGCCGAGCTTGTCCTGCTTTTCTCGCAGCGCGTCGGCGACGGTGTCCCACTGGGCTTCCGCGTCGGCCTTGCTTTCCTGGGCGAAGATCGTCTTGAGCATCGCCGCCACGGCCGTGCGCTGCTTGGCCGGAGCATGCGCCAGGGCGTTGCGCATCCAGTGAACCCGACAGCGCTGGTGGGTCGCGTTGAAGACCCGGCGTGCGGCCGCGCGCAGCCCCTTGTGGTCATCGGCGATCACAAGCTTCACGCCGCGCAGGCCGCGGTCGGCCAGGGAGCGCAGGAAGTCGGTCCAGAACGTCTCGGCCTCGGATGGACCGGTCGCGACACCCAGAACCTCGCGCTTGCCGTCCTCGTTGACTGCCACGGCCACTATCACGGCACGGCTTACGATCCGGCCACCATCGCGCGCCTTCACGTAGGTTGCATCGAGCCAGAGGTAGGGCCAGGCCCCCTCCAAGGGCCGCGACAGGAACGTGTTCACGCGCTCGTCGATCTCGGCGCAGAGCCGGCTAACCTGGCTCTTCGACATGCCGCCCGCGCCCATGGCCTTGACCAGATCGTCCACCGAGCGGGTGGAAATCCCCTGAACGTAGGCTTCCTGTATCACAGCCACGAGGGCCTTCTCGGCCGTGCGCCGCGGTTCGAGGAAACTGGGAAGGTAGCTGCCCTTGCGCAGCTTCGGGATCTCCAGCGGGATGCGACCCGCCCGGGTGTCCCAATCGCGGTCGCGGTATCCGTTTCGCTGAACTTCCCGCAGGGGCGAACGCGCACCCTTGGCCGCGCCGGTCTGCGTCTCCACCTCGGCTTCCATGATCCGGCTGGCCGCAAAGGCCAGCATTTCACGCACAAGATCGCCATCGGCCTGCTGTTCAACCAGTTCAAGCAGTGCCATTCTCTCATCGGTCATCGTCATCTCCGTCTTTGGTTTCGAGTTTTGCAACCCAAACCTTTGCCGAAGATCGACGGTGACCGCCAGCGTCACCACCGGCCGCGCGCTGCGCTACGCCGGGGGCTCCGCGCGCGGCCTCTTACACCAATCGTTGGGACACTGCCGGATGCTGACGTTTGGCCGGGTCCGTCGTTTCATCTACGCCCTCAGCAGGCTTGGAATCGTGCAATGCACGCCTCGCGCGCGTGGCCATCAGAAACGTCATTAACAGTCGTGTGCTCGCGTTTTTTTTATGATCCTCTTTGATCACGTCAGAGAGTAAAGTGCGTTATTGCTCAAGACTCCCGTCTTTGCAGGCAGCTCCTCCATGGGCGGGAGCTCACAGAAAAAGGATCAGCAATGAATATTCCCGAAGCTACCAAACCCGCAGTTTGGGGTGCCATAGGTGGCGCCATCGTCGCGATTGTGATCGGATTTGCCTGGGGAGGATGGGTGACTGGTGGAACAGCGTCCGAGATGCAATCCGCCAGTGCGGAATCAGCCGTCGTTCAGGCGTTCACACCCCTCTGCGTCGCCAAGGCCGAGCGAGAGCCGGAACAGATCGCCTTGTTAAAGGAAGAACGGAGCTATCAGCGTGACAACTTCGTGGTCGAGGCTGGCTGGGTCGACAATGTGAGCGAAAAGTATCAGTCGGAAGTGGCCGATTCGTGTGCCGATTTGATCGTAGAAGGCATGGAATAGCGCAGGCGAGTCCCGCCAAGGCACATCGTCACTCTTTCTCCATGTTGAGCATCCGGACGGCGTTTCAAGCCGATTTGGCAGCTTCATCGGCGGGGCCAGCACATGGATTGGCGGGGATACTCTGCCGCGAATTTCCACAATGGGCAGGCTTCGCTGCAGCATATCGGTAGACCGATGAAGGGCGGAAGTGGGCTCAAAGCCGTCATCTGAGTCTTTCAGTCGGACTTGGTAGTTCCGCAATATGCCTGACCGGCGGTAGCGTAGGATCCTGTCACGTGAGCCGATGCACCGTTCCCCGTCCTTGTTCCTTCGCTGAAGTGATCGCAAGACCCAGCTTCTTCTTGAGCCCGCCCGAGATCATGCCTCTCGCTGAATGCGGTGCCCATCCCGTCACCTCGACGATCTCACCAATGGACGCCCCCTCGGGCCGCTGAAGCAGCGCGATGATCTGGGCCTGTTTCGTGCCCGCCCGGACGGCGACGGGTTTCGGGGCATCGGGCGATTGGGGCGTCGGCGCGGGATCCGGCTTGGTCTTGCGTGGATTGGGCACTGTGCTGGCCACGACCGGCTCGATCCCGATCACTTCGAGCCCGGCCTCGGTGGCGACCAGCGTAGTACCATGACCATCGCCGGTCTCGCGCCAAAGTGGATCACCGAGGCGCAGATCCGCCTCGACCTCTTGGAGCCAGCCGCGCGAGATCATCGCAGCCACGGCTTTCTTCGCGGCGGCCCCGTGCAGCCCGTCGGGCAGCGGCATGGCCAGATTGCCGGGGCGCGTGGCCGCGCGATTGAGGACGATGGTCTGGGTATCGGTGAGTTTGAGCATGAGGACCTCCGGTTCTGACAGGGCGGCGCGGGATTGCGCGGCCTCCTACCGGGTGAAGCCCGCCGCGAAGGCAGGCCGCACCCTTCTCCGGGGATTGGAAAAGCTAGCGGGCGTATTCGCCCTCGCCGAAAGCGCTGTCTGTGATACGCTTGAGCAGGCCGTTATAGTGCTCGAGGGTTCCGACCATGGCCCAGCCCACCTCGTCGGGGTGGCAGTTGAAGTGATCGTCGCTGAGCGCCTGCAGGCGCGCGAGCCTCTCGTCGATCTCTGCCTTCTTGCCGATGAAGGCGTTCAAGGCTGCCTCCTTGTTGCGTCGGGCCTTCTCGGCGCGGAGCTGGTGGCGGGGCGTGGTTTGCGGGTTCAGGCTGGTCATGGTCTGGCTCCGTTGGGTGAGTTGCATCGCTTCCGTAGCATCATGATCGCTCTGGCGGGTCGGAAAGTGTAGGCAAATCAGGATTATAAGATTGCTTTCTGCCCCGATGCCGATCATATCAGCCGCATGCCGGCCAGCACGGTGCTGGCGGCGGCAAGCTGACTGGTAGGCAGTTCGATCTTGAGATGCGAGATCACGTCCGACGCCTCGGCGGTCATGCCGTTGTCGCGCAGTGCGGCCTCGATGGCGTCTGCGACAGCATTGGGGTTCTTGCTGTCAAACCGGGCGGGCAGCGTGTCGTGATCGATGCGGATGGTGGTGATGGCGGTCATGCGGTCTCTCCGTCCTGCTGTTCGAGCATTGCGAGGATGGCGCAGGCCATCCCGCCGAGGAATTCGCTGCGGCGAAAGACGATCTCGTCTATGTTGTTTGCCGTGGTGATCGCGGGATCGACCGCGAGGTCTTCCGCCATATGCGGCAGCAGGCGGGCAGCCTCGGTGTTGTAGCGTTGGGCGATGGTCATGGGCGTGTCTCCGGTCAGGCTGTGTTGTCCTGATCCGAGAATCGCTCCGATCCGGAACGTAATCAACTGAATTAGACGATCTTTATCGTTTATCTTCAATAGACTAACGGAGCGCATTGGGTCGTGGAAGGTCTCTCTGAGCGTGCCTATGCCGCCCGGTCCGGGCTGTCGCGCGGGGCCGTGCAGAAGGCGCGCAAGACCGGGCGGCTGGTGCTTTATCCGGATGGCTCGATCAATGCCGCGGCCTCGGATGCGCGGCGGGCAGAGATGACCGATCCGGATCAGCAGCACCGGTCCGCCGGTGGTGTCGGGAGTGGTGACACTGCCGGCACCGTCTCCGGCCCCGGCGACAGCGCCTCGTACCTGAAGGCCCGCACGGCGCTGACGGTCTACCAGGCACAGGAGCGCCAGCTCGCGATCCAGCGCAAGAAAGGCGCGCTGGTCGATCGCGCCCGCGCCGAGACGCTGGTGTTTCGCCTCGCGCGGCTGGAGCGCGATGTCTGGATTACCTGGCCCACGCGCGTGGCGGCGCTGATGGCCGCGCAATTGTCCGCCGACATGGAGACTGCATCCGGGACGCCCGTGACGATCGAGACGGCGATCCTGCAAAGGGTGCTGGAAACCCATGTCCGCGAACAACTCGACGCCCTGGCCGACCTCCGGGTCTCGCTTGAATGACGCAGATCATGACGAGGGACTGACCGACGACGACCTGACCGCGGATCTCGACCTCGGGTTCGACGGCGCCGAAGACATCCTGCACGCTTGGCGGCGCGGCGTGCGCCCCGACGCGGATCTCACAGTCTCGGCATGGGCGGATGCACATCGCTGGCTGTCCTCGCGTGCCTCGGCCGAGCCGGGACGGTATCGGACCGCCCGCACGCCGTACCTGCGCGCCATCATGGATGCGCTCTCGCCCGGCCATCCCGCACAGCGCATCTCGTTCATGAAAGCCGCACAGGTCGGGGCCACGGAAGCGGGCAATAACTGGATCGGGTTCGTGATCAACCACGCGCCGGGGCCGATGCTGGCGGTGCTGCCCACGGTGGAGATGGCCAAACGTACCTCACGCGGGCGGATCGACCCGCTGATTGCGGACAGCGCCGCGCTGAAGGAACGCGTGCAGCCCGCGCGCTCGCGCGACGCGGGCAACTCGATGCTGTCCAAGGAGTTCCCAGGCGGCATCCTCGTGCTGACCGGCGCCAACTCGGCAACGGGCCTGCGCTCGATGCCCGCGCGTTACATCTTTCTCGACGAGGTGGATGCCTATCCGGCCTCGGCCGACGAGGAAGGCGACCCGGTCACGCTGGCCGAGGCCCGGACCACGACCTTTGCGCATCGGCGCAAGGTATTCATGGTCTCGACGCCGACCATCCGGGGGCTTTCGCGCATCGAGCGCGAGTTCGAGTCCTCCGATCAGCGGCGCTACTTCGTGCCGTGCCCGCATTGTGGCCATATGCAATGGCTGCAGTTCGAGCGCCTGCGTTGGCAGAAGGATCAGCCGGACACCGCCGCGTACACCTGCGCGGGCTGCGAGACGCCCATTGCCGAGCATCACAAGACGGCGATGCTGGAAGCGGGCGAATGGCGTGCCACAGCGGACCCCGCGGATCCCAAGGCCATCGGGTTCCACCTCTCGGCGCTCTATTCGCCGATCGGCTGGAAAAGCTGGGCGCAGATCGCGCGCGACTGGCTGGCCGCCCAGGGCTCCGACGAGATGCTGCGCGCGGCGCGCAACACGCTGCTGGGCGAGACATGGGTCGAAAGCGGCGAAGCCCCGGACTGGCAGCGTCTGGCCGACCGGCGCGAGACCTTCCCGGCACAGATCCCCGCGGGCGGGCTGTTCCTGACCGCCGGGGCTGACGTGCAGAAGGACCGTATCGAGGTCGATGTCTGGGCCTGGGGGCGCGGCGGCACAAGCTGGCTGGTCGATCACATCGTCATCCCGGGTGGGCCGGATGACCCGGCCTGCTGGGAGGCGCTCACCGCGCTGCTGGGCCGGACATGGGTGCATGAGCACGGCGCGGTGATGACGCTGGCGAAGCTCGCGATCGATACCGGCTACGAGTCTGCGGCCGTTTATGCCTGGGCGCGTCAGCAGGGCACGGCACAGGTCGCGCCGGTGAAGGGCATGGAAGGCTTCAACCGCGCCACGCCCGTGTCGGGGCCGACCTTCGTGGATGCCACGGTCAACGGGCGCAAGCTCAAGCGCGGCGCCCGGCTCTGGACCGTGGCCACGGCCACCTTCAAGGCCGAGACCTACCGCCATTTGCGGCTGGAGACGCCGAGCGACGAGCAGCGCGCCAACGGCGTGCTCAACCCGCCCGGTACAGTCCATCTGCCGGACTGGGCCGACAGCGAATGGCTCAAGCAGCTGGTGGCCGAGCAACTGGTCACGATCCGCAACAAGCGCGGCTACGCGCGCCAGGAATGGCAAAAGCTGCGCGAGCGCAACGAGGCGCTCGATACCCGCATCTATGCCCGGGCCGCGGCCTGGATCCTCGGCGCAGACCGGTTTGACGCGCGGATGTGGCAGAGCCTCGAGCAACAGGCCGGGGTGGAGACCGCCGCCCCCGAGCCGGACGCGGCACCCGAGACACCCACCGAGCCTCAGGCGGGGCGCGTGACGACACCCCGGCGGCGCGGCTGGCGGGTGAGCACGCCAAAATACATGGAATGAGCATGACCCTCGACGATCTCAAACGCCACCACGGCGCACTGCTGGCCGCGCGCTACAGCGGCACGCGCAGCGTGAGCTATGACGGCAAGACCGTGACCTATGGCTCGGACGCGGAACTGGCGGCCGCGATCGCGGATATCGAGCGGCGGATCGCATCGCTGGAACGCACCGGCCGCCGCATCCTCCGCCCGTATGCCGCAAAGGACCTGTGATGACCGCGATGAACTGGCGGCAACGCCTCGGCGCCTTCATCGGCGGGTTCGACGCGGGCCAGCACCACCGTCGGCTGCGGGGATTTCGTGCCACCCGCGCGCATGTCAACGCGCTGATCGCGGCCTCGGGGCCCGACATCACCGCCCGGGCGCGCTGGCTGGTGCGCAACAATGGCTACGCGGTGAATGCGGTGGAAAGCTGGGCCGCCAATACCGCGGGCGACGGGATCAAGCCGATCTCGAAGATCGCGGATCCAGCCCGCAAGGAAGAGCTGCAGCGGCTGTGGCTGGCCTGGACCGACGAGGCCGATGCCGAGGGGCTGACCGACTTCTACGGGCTGCAGCGCCGGGCCGCGCGCGAGGTCTTCATCGCCGGCGAGGTGTTTTTTCGGATCCGGCCCCGGCGCCCGGAAGACGGGCTGCGCGTGCCGCTGCAGCTGCAGATGTTGCCGGCGGAAATGCTGCCACTGGAGCAGAGCGGGACGGCGGCCAATGGCAACGCGATCCGCCAGGGGATCGAGTTCGACCGGATCGGGCGGCGCGTGGCCTATCACTTCCTGCGCCGTCATCCTGGCGACAGCACGGAGCCTGGCCTCGCCGGCGAGATCACGCGGGTGCCGGCCGCCGAGGTGATCCACGTGATCGACCCGGTCGAAGGGGGTCAGCTGCGCGGGGTGTCGAAACTCGCGCCCGCGATCGTGAAGCTCTTCCTGCTCGATCAATACGACGACGCCGAGCTCGACCGCAAAAAGGTCGCGGCGATGTACGCGATGTTCGTGACCTCCCCCGCGCCGGAAAACCCGCTTGCACCGCCGGAGGACGAGTCGGATGCCGGCCTCGAGATCAGCCCCGGCCAGATCGTGCGGCTCGATCCGGGCGAGGATGTCACCGTGGGCCAGCCCGCCGACAGCGGGGCCACCTACGAGCCCTTCCAGTACCGCACGCTGCTGCAGATATCGGCGGCTCTGGGCATTCCATACCCATACCTTGCCAATGACATGGTGAAGGGCAACTTCTCCAACTCACGGCTGGCACTGATCGAGTTCCGCCGTCGTGTTTCGGCCTGGCAGCACTCGGTCATGGTCTACCAGCTGTGCCGTCCGCTCTATGCGCGCTGGATGGATGCGGCCGTCTTGTCGGGCGCGCTGACCTTGCCGGATTACGAGACCAACCGATCCCGGCTGCTCACCGCCGACTGGCTGCCGACCAAATGGGACTGGGTCGACCCTCTCAAGGACGCCAATGCCGAGATCGTCCAGATCGAGGCGGGGCTCAAATCCCGCACGCAGGCCATCGCCGAGCGCGGCTTTGACGCCGAACAGGTCGACCGCGAGATCGCCGCGGAACATGCCCGCGAGCGCGCACTGGGCCTCGACTTCCGCCGCCCCGGCTCGCCCGCGCAGGGCGCCGCGGACGTGCCGGTTCATGGGGATGATCGAGACGGGACCCCGTCCGACGACGCAGACGACGATGACGACACCGCGGAGACCCGCCCGCGCCCAGACGAGGACCAGCCCTGATGCTTCACGCCCGCATTGCCGCGCGCGCCTTCAACACGCCGCTGCTGGTCGAGCCATCCAAGGCCATGGCGTTCCTGTCGGGACTTGGCCCGCGGATTCTGGGGCGGCAGGTCGAACTTGCCGATCAAGACAGCACGGTCGACATGTCCGGCATCGCTACTCTCTCCGCCCAGGCCAGCCTCCTCACCGGTGGGCTTGCCGACCGCTATCGCCAGCATGGCGAGGCGCCATTTCCGGTCCTGGATGGGATCGCCGTGATCGCGATCTCCGGGGTGTTGATTCATCGCGGCGGCTGGATCGGGGAATCCTCCGGCCAGACCAGCTATGAGGGAATTGCCGCGCAGATCGAAGCGGCGGCCAGCGACCCGTCCGTGCGCGGCGTGGCGCTGGAGATCGACAGCTCCGGCGGCGAGGTGGCCGGGGTGTTCGATCTGGCCGACCGCATCCGCGCGCTCCGCCGCGACAAGCCGGTCTGGGCCTTCGTGGCCGAACACGCCTTCTCGGCGGGCTATGCGCTGGCCTCTCAAGCAAACCGCATCCTGCTGCCGCGCACCGGCGCGGTGGGCAGCATCGGAGTTGTCGTGATGCATGCCGATCTCAGCGGCCAGCTCGACCGGGACGGCGTGCGCGTGACGCTGATCCATGCGGGATCCCACAAGGTCGACGGCAACCCCTACGCACCGCTGCCGGACGCGGTCCGCGACGACATCCAGGGCGAGATCGATGTGCTGCGGTTTCTCTTCGCCGAGACCGTCGCCGCGGGTCGCGCCGGGCCCCTGAGCCAGGACGCCGCGCTCGCGACCGAGGCCGCGATCTATCGTGGGACCGATGCTGTCACGGCGGGGCTGGCCGACGAGATCAGCGATCTCGCGCGCGGCTTCGCCAGCTTTCGCGCGCATGTCGCACACACGCAAACCCGGCCGCGTTCGGCCACACGGGCAGCAATGCCATCCCGATCCAGCCCCCAAACCACCACCCGAAAGGAGACCGCCATGGCCCATGCGCCAGATAATGAGACCACGCAGCAAGACAGCGTCGACAATGTGCAGCAGGACGACGAGAGAAATGCTGCGCCTGATCGATCCGAAGATAGCGCGTCTCTCGAGGCAACCGGCACACCGCACACGCCTGATGCGGCGGCTGCGCCAGCCACACCAGCGCCCGGGGTCGCATCCGCATCTTCACCGGCATCTCCACAGGCATCAGCAATGGATCAAACGTCCTCGCAGCCCGGACCCGGCAATCTGGCTGAGCTTTCGGCGCAGCTGCGCCAGGAGGCGGTGGAAATCACCGAGATCGCCGCACAGGCGAGCCGCCTCGGGGTTGCCATCGACGCGGCGAAAGCGCTGCGCGAGGGCACCACGCCGGAGGCCCTGCGCAGTCTTGTCCTCAAGCGCGCCAGCGCCGCAACCGACGCCCGCGATATCGTCGCCGCCCCGCCGTCGCCGGTCCTGCCGCAGGCGCAGGAAAGCCCGATTGTGGCGGCCGCAAAACGCGCGGTCGCGACCAGCACGAAAGCCTGACCCGCAACCGAACCGTCCTGCGCCGCGCAACCGATCCCCGCCGCATCCCCGGTGGGGGATGTCTTTTGTTCCCCTGATACAGGATCGCCACCATGCCCGTTCTGACCCAACCACCCACCATGGGCGATGTCCTCAAATACGAGGTCAACCCCAACTACACCCGCGAGACCGTCATGCTGCTGCAGGGCATGCCGTACCCGGTCGGCTCAGTGCTGGGTAAAATCACCGTGAACGGCGAATACAAGCTGGCAACCTCAGGCGGAACTGACGGCGCGCAGACCGCCGGGGCCGTGCTGCTCTACGCGGTCGATGCCACGCCCGGCGATGCCGTCGGCGTCGTGCTCATGCGCGGCCCCGCGATCGTGTCGCGCGCGGCGCTGGCTTACGACGGCACCGTCGATGACGCGACCAAGATCACCACCAAGATCAGCCAGCTGGCGGCCCTCGGGATCATTGTGCGCGACACGGCCTGATTGCTTCAACCATGCCATTCCTTGACGGCCCGGCGCGGCACGCCTCCCTATATCCCTTCCCCGGAGATCTCCATGACCCTCACCCGTAACCCGTTCGACGCAGGCGGCTATTCGCTCGCCGAAATGACGCAGGCCATCAACATCCTGCCCAACCTCTATACCCGCCTCGGCCAGATCGGCCTTTATCGCTTCGAGGGCGTCACGCAACGCTCCATCGTGATCGAGCAGCGCGAGGGCGTCCTCAGCCTGCTGCCCTCGGTCCCGCTCGGCGCGCCCGCCACGGTCGGCAACCGCGAGCAGCGCTCCATGCGCAGCTTTGCCCTGCCGTGGATCCCGCATGACGATGTGATCCTGCCTTCGGATATTCAGGGCATGCCCGCGCTGGGCGTGTCGGACGCTGCGGACCCGCTGGTCGAGGTGATGAACCGCAAGCTCACGCTCATGCGCCGCAAGCATGCCCAGACCCGCGAATACATGGAGATGAACGCGCTGCGCGGCATCGTGAAGGACGGCGCGGGCACCACGCTCTACGACTACTTCACCGAGTTCGGGCTCACCCGGATCTCCGTCGACTTCGTGTTCGGCACGGCTGGCACCAATATCCAGGGCAAGGTCCGCGAGACCCTGCGCGGGATCGAGGACAACCTTCTGGGCGAGACCATGACCACCGCCCATGCGCTGGTCAGCTCGGAATTATTCGACAAGCTGATCGCGCATCCCAAGACCGAGGACGCCTACAAGTTCTACTCGGCCACCGGCGGCCAGCCGCTGCGCGACGACATGCGCCGCGCTTTCCCTTTCGCGGGGATGCTGTTCGAGGAATATAACGGCTCGGTCACCCTCTCGAATGGCAGCTCGGAACGACTGATCCCCGCGGGCGAGGGCATCGCGTTTCCGCTCGGCACGTTTGATACCTTCACCACCTATGGCGGTCCCGCGAACCTGCTGGAGACCGCCAACACCGTCGGCCTGCCGCTCTATGCCCGCCAGATGATCGACGCCAAGGGCCGCTGGATCGACCTGATGACGGAAAGCTCAATCCTGCCGGTCAACAAGCGCCCGCGGCTGGCGATCCGCCTGCACAGCTCGAACTGACGGGTAAGGCCATGTCGATCTTCGCCCTTGCCATGGACACACTCTTTGGCGATCCCAACATCGCCCGCGATGCTGTCTATATCTCGGACGCGGGTGCGCCCGTCCTGATCCGCGTGGTCACCCGCCGCGCGGACGACGTCTCCAGCTTCGGCGACGCGCGCATCTGGTCGGAGACCACGCGCATCGATCTGCGCGTGGCGGAGGTGGTTCAACCGCGTCCCGGCGACCGGATCGAGATGGATGGCGAGGCGTTTCTCATCCAGGGCGAGCCGGTGCGCGACCGCGAGCGGCTCGTCTGGACCATTGACCTGAGGCCTGCGTGATCCTCATGAAGTTCAAACTCGACATCACCCCCGACCTTGCCACCATGATGGCCGCCGAGATCAAGGCGGGCGAGAAGGCTGTCACGGCCGCCACGCGCGAGGCCGGGACCAGCCTCAAGACCGCATGGCGGAGCCAGATCACCGGTGCAGGGCTGGGGCTGCGGCTGGCGCGTACGATCCGCAGTGAGCAATATCCGAAGGGTCAGCCCAGCCTGAACGCCGCCGCGCTGGTCTGGTCGAAAGCGCCCGACATTATCAGCGCCCACGATACCGGCCCGCTGATCCGCTCGCGCAACGGCTTCTGGCTGACGATCCCGACAGCAGCCGCCGGCAAGTCCCGCCGCGGCGGCCGGATCGGCCCGGTCGAATGGGAGCGCCGCACAGGTCTGCGCCTGCGCTTTGTCTACCGCCGCTCCAGCCCGAGCCTGCTTGTCGCCGAGGGGCGGCTGAACAAGGGTGGCCGTGCGGTGGCCTCACGCTCGAAAACCGGCCGCGGCCTAACCACGGTGCCCATCTTCCTGCTGGTGCCGCAGGTCAAGCTCCCGAAACGGCTGGATCTCGACCGAGATACAGAGCGGGCGCATGGCGCGCTGCCGAGACTGATCGTGGTGAACTGGGTGGACGGGCGGCTTGGGTGACGGTTGGGTGCGTCAATGCACATCGGTCAAACCGTTAGAGCGGCGCAACCGATCTGCCTTGCTTTCAAACCGGTGGCCCAAAAGGTAACGTGCCGTTAGGATTGACGTTAAAACGCGCCGTGAAACACCATGCCCACGACCGTAAGATTGCAACAGGACAACGCCTTTTTGCTGAAAGCCCAGCAGCAGTTTCGGCGAGCAGCAGATGTGGTGACGGAGGCATGGTCGACTTTCCCTGAGGTGATGACGATCGCGGTCATCGGGTCGGTTGCCAAGCCCCTGTGGAAGGAAGTCCCGCGTTTCGCGCCATACCGGCGTCGTGGAATACCCCTTTGGCATGAATGCAAGGATCTGGACCTGGCTCTATGGCTCGATGACTTGACCAATCTTGGCGCGTTGAGGCGCGCAAAGGCAGCGGCGCTCCGAAGGGAGCATGAACAGCAGCCGGACTTTGGCGTTGCGGATCATCAGATCGACATCTTCCTGTTCGAGCCGGGAACAGATGCCTATCTTGGACGCCTTTGCAACTTCAACCGCTGTCCGAAAGGGCGGCCGGAATGCACAGTCCCGGGCTGTGGAACTGTGCCATTCATGCGCCAGTTTGCGGATTTCTCGGTGTGGCCCGATATCCTCTCGGGTGCGGACAACGCGACGCTATACACGCGAGATGGCGGCATCCAGCGTTCGGCCTTGACCCTGGCCGAGCCTCTCGACGCTCCGTAATCGTCGCAGCTCGCTACGGGCCAAGCTGCGATCTGCATGCCCATCCACTTTCAGTAACCAGATCTGAGAAGCCTTCCAATGCCCTCGACCCGCGAGACGATCCTTTCTGCGCTGACGGCGCAGCTGGCCGCGCGCGCCGGCGCCGAGGTGCGGCGCAATGCGACGCTACCCGAGCGGGTGCCGACAGGCGGGCTGGTGATCCTGCGCGACGGTGAGCCGGGCGCGCCGGACGTGACGCTGAGCCCGTGGCGGGCGTGGTATAGCCACCGCGTGGAGATCGAGGCGTTCATGCCGCCCGGCGCGCCGGAGGCGGCGCTCGACGCGCTGCTCACGCGCATCGGGGCCGCACTGGCGCAGGATGACAGCCTCGGCGGGCGCGTCGAGTTGATGACGCCCTCGGCGCCGGAGCTGCAGCCGGTGCCGGTGGAGGGCGGCGCGCCATTTCTGGCCGCCACCCTCGCGGTCACGCTGGACTACCAGGTCAGCGATCCGCTGACCGGCTGAGCGCGCCCGAGAGGCGCGCAGACACCAAAACCACAAGACACATTCCGAGATCACAGGAGGATGCCCATGGGCAAGCAACGCGCCTACGGCGCCGATGCCACACTCAAGGCCGTGCGCGAGACGCAATATGGCGGCGCAACTATTGGTCCCGTGCGCCGGCTCGATTTCAAGACGGCAGACCTGTCGGCGAGCATCCCGCTCGGCGATGACCCGCTGCTGGGACGCGGGCGCAACGCGCAGGCGCCCTATCGCGGGCTGGTCACCGATGAGGGCCAGCTCGAGATCCCGTTCGATCTGCAGGGCACAGGCTGGTGGATGACGGCGCTGTTCGGCGATCCCGAGACGACCCCGCAGGCGGCGACGGGGCTTTTGAGCTTTGCACAGATCCCCGTCCCGGGCGACACTTTCACGCTGAACGGGGTGACATGGGGCTTTGTTGCGGGCGTGGCGGCGGGAAACGAGACGGAGATCGGCGCCACGCTGGCGGACACGCTCACCACGCTGGCCGCTGACCTGAACGCGGCCACCGATCCGGCCATCGCCGCGGCCACCTATGCCGTGGAAGACGACACGGCGCTGGGGATCACGCACGCCACGCCCGGCCCGGAGGGCAATGCCTTCACGCTGGCCGCCTCGACGGCTGTGCGCTCGGCGCCAACGCTTACCGGCGGTGGGTATCGCCATGTCTGGCGCAGCGGGGCCGACACGCTGCCGTCCTTTCTCCTCGAGATCGGGCACCCCAAGCTCACGAGCCCGGTCTTCTTTCGCCATCCGGGCGCGGTGCTCGAGGAGCTGTCCTTCCAGATGGGCCAGGAAGGGCCGGCCAATGCCACCGTCTCGGTGGTCGCGCAAGGCGAGGAGACCGAAAATTCGACGCTGGAGGCCAACCCCACCGCCTTCGAGCTGCGCCGCTTCAGCCAGGGGCGCGGGCGCATCAGCCGCGCAGGGACCCCGCTCGCGGGTGTGACAGCCGGCTCGCTAACCTTCTCCAACGGGATCGAGCGGGTGCGCTCCATTCGTGAGGATGGCCGGATCGATGGCGCGGATCCCACGCTCGCGACCTGCGAGGGATCGCTGACCGTGCGCTTTGACGGCGAGACGCTGGTCGCCGAGGCCGCCAGCGGCGATCCGGTGGCGCTGGTCTACGGCTTCTCGATGGCCCCGGGTTACGCGCTGAGCTTCACCCTGCCGCAGGTCCACCTGCCCAAACCCAAATATGCGATCACCGGCCCCGCCGGGGTCGAGGCGAGTTTCGAGTGGCGAGCCGCCGCCGATGCGGCCGGCGTCATGCTCGAGGTCGCCCTGCTCAACGATGTTGAAACACATGGAGGGACCTGATGATCCGTCTCGACCTCAACCAAACCTCCGACTGGCTCGATCTCGGGCACGGCGTGCAACTGCGCGTGGCCCCGATCACCACCTCGCTGATGAACCGCGCCCGCGAGGAGCCGATCCTCGCGGACCTGCCCGAGGAGGCCAGCGCCAATGCGCGCGGCATCGCGCTGGCTAAGGCGCTGGCGCGCGTGGCGGTGGATGACTGGGCGGGGGTGCATGACGAGGCGGGCGCACCGGCCGAGCTTTCGCCCGAGGGGCTCGACGCGCTTCTGGAGATCGTGCCGATCTTCGAGGCGTTCCAGCTGCGCTACGTGGCCCCGGGCCTGCATCTGGAACAGGAAAAAAACGCCTCGGCGCCCTCGCAGACTGGCACTTCGGCGGGGGCGCCGAATACTGCGGCAACTGCGGCCAAATCTGCGAGGCCTGCCCGGCGCGGCAAAACGCGCCGCTGACGCGCGAGGGCATGCTGGCCTGGGATGTCGCGCGCGAGGCCACCGGCCAGTTGCGCGTCTCGGGCGGCGCGGTCGTCGGCTGGGACATGGGCGCAGTGCTGGCGATGGCCGACGCAAACGGGCTCGACCGCAGGGCGGCGGTGGAGCTTCTGCCGGTGATCGAGGCGACGATGGTGCGCGCGCTCAACGCGCAGATCCGGGCGCAGCGCCCGCAGTGACCATCCACACCCCGAACGCAAAGCAACAGGGATCGGAGGCCCAATGACCAGTGCTGTCAAACAGGTCACGGTGCGGCTGGCCGCCGAGGGCGGCCGGCAGGTCCGGGCCGAACTGAAAGGCATCGGCGAAGACGGGGCCACCGCCTTCCAGCGCCTGAGCTCGGAAATGGAGGCGGCCAATGCGCGCGCTGACCGGTTCTTTCGCCGGCTGCGGATTGCGGCCGCGGCGGGGGCGGCCGCCGCGGCCACCGCCGCCACGGCCATGATCCGCTCCGGGCTGCAGGCCGTCGATGCGCAAGCCAAGCTGGCGCAATCGCTGGGCACCACCGTCGAAAGCATCCAGACGCTGGAGCGCGCGGGCGAACTGGCGGGTATTTCGATGTCGGGCATCGAGCAGGCGACGAAGGATCTGACGCGCCGGCTCAGCCAGGCGGCGGCCGGGACCGGGCCGGCGGCCGATGCGCTCGACCGGCTGGGCCTGTCTGCCACCACACTGATAGCCCTGCCGCTGGACCGGCGTGTCGGCGCGATCAACGCGGCGATCGCGGAGTTCGTGCCGGTCGCCCAGCGCGCCGCTGTCGCGGGTCAGCTTTTCGGCGAGGAAGGCTCCATCGCGATGAGCCGGATCGACACCGCGACGCTGCGCCAAGCGACCGCGGACATGCGCGCTTTCGGGGTGGTGGTCTCCGAACAGGATGCCGCCCAGATCGAGCGGACCAATGATGCGATCTCACGGCTGGGGCTGATCTGGCGCGGGCTGGCCAACCAGCTGGCCGTCGCGGCCGCGCCCGCGCTCGAAGTCGTGGCAGAAGCCATGGCGGCGCTGGCCGCGCGGAGCGGGCCCGTGGGTCGTGCCATCGCATCCGTGCTGGACAATCTCGACCGGCTTGCCGCGACGCTGGCCGCGGTCGCGGGGCTCGTGGCCGGGCGCTTTGTTGCGGGGCTGATTGCTGCGGCCTTCAGCGTGCGGGGGCTTGCCACGGCGCTGGCGGTGTTGCGCGGCGCGCTCATCCGGCTGCCCTTTGTCGCGCTGGTGATCGGCGCACAGGAGCTGATCCTGCGCTTTGGCCGGCTGGTCGCGGCCGCGGGGAATTTCTCGGGCGCGCTCGATCTGCTGCGCGGCGTGGCCGCGGAGGTCTGGGACCGCATGGGCATTGGTGCGCAAGCGCTCGGCGCGACGGTGGCCGCGGCGTGGGCGGGGATCCGCGCCAGCGTTGTCGAGGGGGTGCAGGCCAGCCTCGACGCGGTATCGCGTGGCGCGTCGCTGATGATCAACACATTTCAAGGCGCCTTCGCGGCGGTGCGCGAGATCTGGTCAGATCTGCCGGCGGTGCTGGGGGATTTGGTGATCACCGCGGCGAATGCGGTGGTGCGGGGCGTGGAACGGTTGCTCAATGCGGTGATCGGGCGCGTGAACCGCTTCATCTCGGGTATCAATACCGCCCTTTCCGCCCTGCCATCCTGGGCCGTCGGTGATGGCGGGCTGCGTATCGGGGCCATTGAGGATGTGAGCTTTGCCGGAATCGAGAACCGCTTTGCAGGGGCGGCGGAAAAAGCTGGCGGTGCTGCGGCTGAGGCGTTCACGCAGGCGTTCGAGCGGGACTACCGGATCCCGGACCTTGGCCTGAGCGCGTATGCCGAAGACGCGCGCGCCACGCAAACGGCGCTGCGCGGCGTTGCGGATGAGCTGAGCGCGGCGGCAACGGGGCCGCTGGAGTCCGTGCAGGCGATCCGCGCGGTGTTGGCGCGGACCTCGGAGGAGGCCGAGGGCGCGGCCGATGCCGTCTCGGGCATTGGCGCAGCGTTTGACGCCATTGCAGGCGGTGAGGATGGCGCAGCAGGTGGTGCTGGTAGCGGCGGCGCAGCCGGGCGCGCGGCAACCGCGGCAAGCGACGCCGGCGCCGCCATCGATGCGGCTGGCGAGCGGGCCGCATCGGGATGGGACCAGGCACGCAAGGGGCTTGATGACTACGCTACCCGCGCGATGGAGACCGGCCGCCAGATCGGCGACGCGCTGGCCGGGGCCTTTCGCGGGGCCGAGGATGCACTTCTGGCGCTGGTCACGAAGGGCAAGGTGGATTTCCGGGATCTGGCCAATTCGATCCTCGAGGACATCACCCGCATCGCGCTGCGCTCGGCGGTGCTCGGCCCGCTCGCCAACTGGCTGGGCGGGGCGCTCGGCGGGATCGGCGGCGGTCTTGGCGGCAGCCTCACCGCGGCGGTGGCGCATTCCGGCGGCGTGATAGGTGTCTCGGCACTGCCGCAGCGCCAGGTGCCGACGCTCGCCTTCGCCGGTGCGCCCCGCATGCATGCCGGCGGCTTCGCCGGGCAGAGCGCGGGTTCCGGCATGGCCGGTCTGCGCCCAGACGAGGTGCCTGCGATCCTGCAACGCGGCGAGCGGGTGCTGTCGCGCCGCGAGGTATCCGAGGCGCAGCGCGGCGGCCGCGGCGGTGGTGTCACCGTCAACATGAGCATCACCACGCCGGATGCCGACAGCTTCCGGCGTTCGCAGGGCCAGATCGCCGCCGAGATGAGCCGCGCCATCGAGCGCGCGCGGCGCAACAGGTAGGAGAAAAGATGAGCGACTTTCACGATGTGCGGTTCCCGCCCGCGATCGCCTACGGGGCCTCGGGCGGGCCTCGGTTTATGACCGCGATCACCGCCACGCAGAGCGGGCGCGAGCAGCGCATTGCGCAATGGCAGCGCTCCCGCGGCGAATGGAACGTCTCGACCGGCATCCGATCGCGCGGCGATATCGAGGCCGTGCTCGCCTTCTTCTATGCCCGGCGCGGCCGCGCGCACGGCTTCCGGTTCAAGGACTGGACGGATTTCCGGGCGGCCGGGCAGCTGCTCGGGACCGGCGACGGCCAACAGACCGCCTTCCAGCTGGTGCGGCGCTACGACAGCGGCGGCGCGGTGCATGCGCGGCGCATCACGCGCCCGGTCGAAGGCACGGTCGTGATCTATCGCGACGGTGACATTGTCTCGTCCGGTGTGTCCGTCGATCACGCGATGGGCGTTGTCACCTTTTCGAACGCTCCTGACGAGGGCGTCGCGATCACCGCGGATTACGAGTTCGACGTGCCGGTGCGGTTCGACACCGATGCCGCCGATCTCACCGTGGAGACCTTCGAGATGCAGCAATGGGGGCGCATCACCGTGGTGGAGATCCGCGAATGAAGGCTGTGTCATGAAGACGGTATCCCCAGAGCTGGCCGCGCATCTCGAGGGCGATGTGCTCACGCTGGCCACGTGCTGGCGGCTGGCGCGCCGCGACGGCGTGGTGTTTCGCGCGACCGATCACGATGTCGATCTGGTGGTCGATGGCGAGATCTACCGCGCCCGCGCGGGCTATTCGCGCACCGCAGTGGCCTCGGAGGCGGGGCTCGCGGTCGGCAATGTCGATCTCGAGGGCGTGCTCGACGATGCCGGGCTCGAGGCGGACGCGTTGCGCGCCGGGCTCTATGACGGCGCCGAAGTGCGGATCTTTGTGGTCAACTGGCAGGACCCGTCGCAGGGCACGCTGCGCCTGCGCCGCGGCTGGCTGGGCGAGGTGATGCTGTCGAGCGAGGGCGAGTGGCGCACCGAGCTGCGCGGCCTCTCGCAGGTGCTCGCACAGCGGCTGATCGAGCCCTACACGCCAGACTGCCGCGCCGATCTCGGCGATGCGCGCTGCGGGGTGGACATCCGTGACCCGGCTTGGACGCGGCCGGGTACGGTGACCGCGCCGCTCGATGCGCTCTCGTTCACTGCGATGATCGATATCACCGAAACGCCCGATGACTGGTTCGCCGGCGGCGTGATCCGGTTCACCTCCGGGCCGAACAGGGGCCGGGCCATCGAGGTCCGCGGGTCGAGCCTCGCAACCGGGGATCTGGTCCTGTCCTTTCCGCCCCCCTTTCCGGTCGGCACAGGCGACGCGTTCGAGATCTGGCCCGGCTGCGACAAGCGGCTGACGACCTGTATCGACCGGTTCGACAATGTGCTCAATTTCCGGGGCGATCCCTTCGTGCCGGGGACTGACAAGCTGACGGAGACGCCCAATGCGCGGTAAGCCACTGCACGAAGAGCCAATGCACAGTGAGCCACTGCGTGCCGACAACGTGATCGCGGAGGCGCGCCGCTGGATCGGGGCGCGCTGGCGCCATCAGGGGCGCGGGCCGGCCGGCGTGGACTGCATCGGGCTGCTGATCGTCGTCGCCGATGGCTTGCGCGTGCCGCATCACGATGTGCAGGGCTATGACCGGCGCGCGACCAGCCACCGCCTTGTCGAGGAATTCGCCGTCGATCTCGCGCCCGTTCCGCTCCCGGAGGCGCGCCCCGGCGATATCCTGGTCTTTGCCGAGACCACATATCCGTGCCATGCGGGGTTTCTCACCGCGCGCCACGGCGTGCCGCATCTCCTGCACGCGCATGCGCTGCGGCGCTGCGTGCTGGAGGAACCACTGGTTGCCCCCTGGCCCGACCGCCGGCGCGCGGCCTGGCGCATGCCGGGGATGATCTGATGGCAGTGCTGGCCATCGCCGGCGCGGGCGCGCTCGGCAGCACGGCGCTCGGGCTCGGCTGGCAGGCCGGCTGGCTGATCGGTTCGACCGTCGGCTCGCTGCTGTTTGGCCCCGACCAGCCCGATATCGAGGGCCCGCGGCTGCGCGATCTGTCGGTGACCTCGTCGGCCTGGGGCGCGCCCATCCCGCTGATCTACGGCACGATGCGGGTCTCGGGCAACGTGATCTGGGCGCCCGGGATCCGGGAAGAGCGCCAGACGCGCAAGGTGGGCGGCAAGGGCGGCGGCGGTCAGCGCCAGACCACCTATGGCTATTACGCCTCCTTCGCGCTCGGCCTCGCCGAGGGCCCGGCCGGCGATCTCATCCGGATCTGGGCCGATGGCAAGCTCATCCATGACGCGCGCGGCACCAATCCGGACGTGTCGATCCCCGGGCTTGAGTTCCGGTTTTACGAGGGAGGCGAGGACCAGCTGCCCGATCCGCTGATCGAGGCCACTGAGGGCCACGGCCGGACGCCGGCCTTTCGCGGGCTGGCTTACCTGGTGTTCGAAGATCTGCCGCTGGAGAATTTCGGCAACCGCATCCCCAACATCACCGCCGAGGTGACGTTCAACGCTCAAGAGGCCTATCCGGCGCTCAAGAGCACCAACCTGCCGGGTGGGGCGCTCGACAGCGTGCTGACCGATTACGGCAGCACAGACTGGCAGCGCCAGCGCCAGCTCATGCTTTCACCGGACGGTCTGCGGCTCTTCGATCTGCGCACGCTGGAGGAACTGGCGCAGGGGCGGCCCGAGGATATGATTTCCGACGCGCTGGCCGAGGCGCTGAACCTCTACCGGGACAATTACAGGTTCGATCATTGCTTCATCGGCGGCGACGGGTATGCCTACACTCAGGTCGGCATCAGCAACACCAAACCGGTCGTCAAGATCGATCTCGACGCGATGGCGGTCGTGGACAGCTTCGGGCGCCGCAGCAACAGCCTGAGCAACAACGCTGGCGGGTACGCGGCGCTCACGACACTGGGCTGGATGCGCGCGCTCAGCCTGACCGGACCTGTCGATGTCCTGATCGCCTCGGGCCGGTTCGGCGGCGGTCATGGCTGCGTCCGGGCCGATACCATGGAGTTCCTCGCCAACCTTCCGCGCATGGGCCCCGGGCCGACCAATGTCGAGAATGTCGTTCAGGGTCTTGTGGGCGACGGCGTCGGCGAGGCGTGGATCCTGCGCACGTCGAATACCGGCACGGCCAGCACCATTCCCATCGAGCGGCTTCGCGTGCGTCCGGGCGCGCCCGGCCCGGTCGTCGAAAACGCCGGGCACTGGTCTCTGACCCCGGCCGACATCCACCCGGATGCGACGGGCTTCACCTACGAGCCGGCCGGGGCGGTCTACGACCCCGTGGATGACGCGCTCGTTTGGATCAGCGCGCTCGCGTTCCCGGATGCGCTCGCGGATCTCACCGGGCGGTATGCGGTCAAATGGCGTCCCGGTGACGGGGTGATCTGGGCGACGCGGCTGTCGCTCTTTGCCTTCTCCACAACCCGCAAGGAGAACATGGCCATCGCCAAATCCCGTACCGAGGGCCGGCGCATGGCGTGGCATCGCGAACCGCAGGTCAGCCAGGTCGATCTGCGCACCGGCGCGGAGATCCTGTTCACCGAAGGCTTCGCCGCGGGCAGCATCTTTGGCGGCGGTGAGGCCGCGGGGTATGATGCGCGTTCGGACACGCTCACGGGCTATGTGCAGACCGGATCGGCCGCCACCCGGCTGTTTCTCAACCGCACCGCCGGCGACGGCGTGACGCCCGGCGCGATCGTCGCCGATATCTGCGCCCGCGTCGGGCTGGGGCCGGCCGATATCGACGTGTCGCAGATCGGCGCGCCGCAATTGCAGGGCTACGCCATCGGCCGGCAGGGCTCGGCGCGGTCAGGCATAGAGCCGGTGGCGCAGGCCTTTGCCTTCGATGCCGTCGAATCCGATGACCGGATCCGCTTCATCCCGCGCGCGCGGTCCTCAGATGAGGCGCCACTTCTGTCATCAGACGATCTCGTGCCCACCCGCGACACCGGCCGAGTCGTCCAGCTCCAGCGCGTGCAGGAGACCGATCTGCCCGAGCGCATCACCGTGACCTATCAGGACACGAGTGGCGACTACAATCAGGGCGCGCAATCGGCCACACGAGTCTCCCAGCCCGTCGCCACCATGGGATCGCGCGACAAGCGCGACATGGAACTGCCCATGGCGCTCGAGGCCACCGAGGCCAAACGCATCGCCGAGCGCCACATGGCCTCGGCCTGGATCGAGCGCGACGCCGTCGAGTTCGCCCTGCGGCCGGGATTCCTGCGCCATGACCCCACCGACCTGCTGCGCGTGTCGGCGCCCGGCGGAAGCGAGGTCGCGGTCCGGCTCACGCAGGTCGAGATCGGCGCGGACTGGGAGCTGCGCGCAAAGGGCGTGCGGCATATCGGGTCGGCCTATGTCTCCGAGGCCATCGGCGCAACCGGCACCGGGGCCCAAACCTCGGGTGTGCTGGGCGATGTGCCCTCGAAATGGGTCGTGCCGCAGGTCCCGCTGCTGCGCGACCGTCATGATACCGGCGGTGTGGCGTCGCGGCAGTATCTCTTTGCGGCCCCGCGCGTCGCGGGGCCCTGGACCGGCCTGTCGCTCTTTCGCTCGCGCGACGGGGCGGACTGGGACATCCCGGCGCGCATCAGCGATCCGGCGCTGATCGGCACCCTGCGCGCGGCGCTCGGGCAGCCGCGGTCGGTCTGGACATGGGATACGACCAACGCGCTCGAGGTGCGCCTGCGCGATCCCGACGGCCAGCTCAGTGCGGTCTCCGATCTGCAGCTGCTCAATGGTCGCAATGCCGCGCTGGTGGTCGATGCCGATGGCGGGGGCGAACTGATCCAGTTCCGCGATGTCACGCCGCTCGGCAATGATAACTACCGGCTCTCGACGCTGCTGCGCGGGCGGCGCGGCACGGACGGACGGCTCGCGCATGCGGCCGGGGCGGTGATCGTGGTGCTCGAGGACGAGGGCGCGCTCTTCACCGAGCCGCTCGGACTGGTGGGACAGCCGCTGCGCTATCGCGGCGTCGGCCGGGGCGAGGCGTTTGAGGAGGCGGACACGGTCACGCAGATCCTGCGGGGCACCGATCTCAAGCCCTACGCCCCGGCGCATGTCGCGGGCGCGTGGACGGCCGCCGGCATCACCCTGTCCTGGCGGCGCCGCACCCGGATCGGCGGCGACTGGCGCGACGGCACCGGCACCGTGCCGCTCGCCGAGGCGGCGGAGGCCTATGAGGTGGATGTGCTGGGTGCCGACGGCGAAGTCGTACGGGTGCTGGAGAGCGCCACGCCGCAGGTGCTCTATCCGACCGCCGACGCGGAGGCCGACTTCGGCGCGGTGCCGGGCACGCTCACCCTGCGCGTCCATCAGATCAGCGCAGCGGTCGGGCGCGGCTTTCCGGCGACGGCCACAGTGCAGGAGACATGAATGAGCACGCCCAATCTCGCCATTGCCCATATCCAGGCATCGCAGGACCAGAAGGAGGTCACCGCCAACGCCGCCTTCGATGCGCTCGATCTCGCCATGACGGACTCAGGGATCCTCGATGTCGGCGCCGGCGGCATCATCCCTGTGCCGTCCGCGCAGGCGCTCGGTCTCGTGCGCCTCGTGCTGACAGGTGCGCCTGGCGCCGGCGTCACGGTCGCCTTCCCGGCAGTTAAGCGCCTTGTCATCGTGTGCAACGAGGCGGATGCCGTGGCCATCATCACGCGTGCCGGTGGTCCCGGCGAGACGACGGTCGAGCCGGGCGATCAGCGGATCCTCTATCTCTCCGGCGGTGGTGTTCAGCCCGCCGCGCGCGAGATCTACGATTTCGGCGCCGTGTCCATGGCCACACCCGGCCCGGGCGAGGTCATCGGAAAGGTGGTGATACCGCGCGATGTGCGTCTGCCGGCGGATCTTGCAGGCGCGGCCGGGCATGTCGACGTGCCGCCCGACGCCGCCTGGTCGGTGGATGTCACGGTCGACGGGCTCACCGTCGGCACCATCAATGTCTCCACCACTGGCCTGGTCACGTTCACGACCACCTCGCCGGATCCGGTGACGATCGACGCCGGATCGGTCGTGCGGTTCGTCGCATCCTCGTTTGCCGCCCCGGCCGAGGCATCTGTTGCAGGCCTGGCCGTCACCCTGCGCGGCGCGGTGATCTGATGCCGCTGCTCTTCACCGCCCTGTTCCTGTCCGGCGACGCGCCTGATGTGAACGTCCAGCAGTTCGCGGGGGCATGGATCGACGCCAATGATGCCGGCTCCCTGGCGCAATGGCGCGGGCAGCCCTCCGGCAATGTCACTGATGGCGACCTTGTCGGGGTGGCCGAAAACCAAAGGGAGACCCTGGAATGACCATTCTTGCCGCAACCAGCGAGTTCGACGGCTTCACCGAGCTGCCTGCGCTCTCGGCGCTCATCAGATACACCGACCTGACGGAAAGCGGCCCCAATTCGCGCGTGGGCAACGCGGTACTCTACCCGGCGCGCGCGCGTCTCGGCTTCACGCCGACCAATGGCGTCTGGCTGCACAGCCGCATTCTGCCGCGGGCCAGCAGCGGCGCGCATGACGGGCCGTCCTGGATCCTCGGGCTCGAGGATGCCGATGGAAACGTGATCTGCGGTCTCTGGAATCCGAGCTCCGGCTCGCAGGCCGAGGACACATTGTGGTTGCGCACGCATGCCGGCCTCGAGATCGCGGTGCCGGTGTTCGGGGCGGCGCAACTCGACATGTATGTGAAGATCGGCGATCCGGACGGGGTCTTTCTGGCCTATATCGACGGGATCCTGCAAGTCGTGCACGAGGGCGTTCTCAAGCCGGGGACGTCGGAGCTCGTCGCATCGCTGCGCGTTGAGGGCTGTTCGGACCGGACCAACGATTTCTACAATGTGCCATGGGCCGAGCTGATCATCGCGGATGGTCCGACGCTCGGATTCAGGCTGCACACGCTGCCTCTGGTTTCCGACGGGACCCCCGCGGAGTTCGCGGGGTCGGTCGCCAGCATCTCCGGCATCGCGTTTTCGGATGTCGCGGATGCCATGGTCGCAAGCGCGGTCGGGCAGGCACATGTGTTCAATCTCGCCGACATGCCCGCGTTGCCCGCCGACACCACCATCTTCGGGGTGTCGTTCGTCGCGGCCGCGTTCAAGAGCGGAGCCTCTCCGGTGCAGCGTTTCGACGGCCGGGCCGGTGCAGCGCTTCTGGGAGCCCCTGTCGATATCGCTGACGCGCTCGGCGCTGTCCGGTTCTTCTGGGATGTGAACCCGGCAACCGGGGCCGCCTGGACGGCGTTGGAGATTGACGCGACGCAGTTCGGGCTCGAGGCGCTCGCGTGACCAACGATGCCGGCATCCGGAAATCAACGGCGTTCGTGGTGGCGGGTCAGGAAACCGACAGCAGATCCGCCGTTCGAAAAGCCACGGCCCATGTCGTCGAGGGTCTGGAAACTGAGGACAAATCCGCCATTCGAAAGTCCGCGGCGTTCGTGGTCGCAGGTCTGGCAACAGACACGACGTCGGCCGTCCGGAAGGCGTCGGGCCATGCGCTTGTTCGGGACATCTCGGACCTCTCGGGCGACATGTTCGGCTTCAAGGATCGGCCGGTCTACCGCGCCGGCACGGTCATGCCTTTTCTGGACTTCGGTGAGGGAGCTGGGTTCAGCGTCAACATTCCGCAGGCGCAGGCCGGCATCTGGACGCTGATGATTTACCGGCCGGACGACACGTTCACCGAGGACGTGATCCCGCTCTCGGCCGGGATCAATGCGCTCGCGCTATCCGGCACCGCCAATCAGGTGATGCTCTTTCCCGGGGCGCTGGACAGCGCGACGCGCGACCACATCCACGCGGTCGCGCGCAACCGCGCCGGCATGGGATGACGGCGGTCTGATCCGGCCGGCCTGGTGTCGGTGGCCTCCACCAAAACCCGCAGGACCCATCATAAGCATCAGCACAGGGAGGCACCATGTCCGAGCGCCAGAGCTTCACCGATCAGATCATCCAGGCGTTCCGGGATCATGGCGTGGCGGCCGCGATCGGCGTCTGGTTCACCTTCATCGGCGGGTTGGCCGTCGCGGTCACGCGCAAGGCATTTACCAACGAGGCGCTGCTGCACAAGCTCGAACAGGAGCTCGACGCCGAGCGCCTGCGCATCGAGAAGCGCCGCGACGAGGACCGGCGCGTCGATCACGACCGGCTCGAGCGCATCGAGCGCGACATCCACGACATGCGCAACCTGATGTTCGCCGCCTTCCAGCGCGGGCGCGAAGACTGAGCACCGCGCGTCAGGCGCGTCCAGCGTAGCGCGCGCACGGCACACCCGGACGCCTGGCGCTTCGCGACGCGCTCTTTCCGGTCTCACGACGCGCATTTCCGAAATCCGCCCACCACGCCCTGCTGCCCGTCCGGGCCGCGGGGTTGATCCCGTTTTATCACACTCCGAAGGAGCCTCTCATGTCCGACCCAATTCGCAGTTTCCGCCATTTCCGCGAGGTGCCCGAGCATCTCTGGCGCTGGCCCGACTTCTCGCCCGCCGAGATCGCCTGCCGCGGCACCGGCCAGCTCAAGCTGCACCCCGAAGCGCTCGACACCTTGCAGGCGCTGCGCGATCGGCTGGGCAAGCCGCTGATCATCAACTCGGCCTATCGCAGCCCCGAGCACAACCGCGCCGTGGATGGGGCGACGCACTCGAAACACATGGAGGGCACAGCCTTCGATATCTCCATGGCCAACCATGATCCGGAGTCTTTCGAACGAGCCGCGCGCGAGGTGGGGTTTCTGGGCTTCGGGACGTACCCCCGCTCGAACTTCATGCATGTCGATCTTGGGCCGGCACGGCAGTGGGGCGTGCCGTTCCCGCCGCGCGCGACGCCGTTTGCGCCCGAGACACCGCCCGCACGCGAAGTGCTGGCCGAGAGCCGGACGCTCAAGGGCACCGGGACGGCCGGCGTGGCTACCGCGGGGGCTGCCGGGGTCGAGGTCACGCAGGAGGTGCTGGCCGAGACGCAGGGCGCGGTCCTGCCGCTGGTGCCGTATCTCGACACCCTGCGATGGGTGTTCATCGTACTGGCGCTCGGCGGGATCGGTATCGCCGTCTGGGCGCGGGTGGATGACTGGCGCAAGGGGCGGCGCTGATGTGGGGCAAACTGCTTGCCGGGATTCTGGCCCGGCCATGGGCGCGGCGGCTGGCGGCTCTCGCGCTCGCCGCGCTCACCATCGTCCTTTTTCTTCTCAACCTCCGACGCAGCGGCGAGCGCGCGGGCCGCGCCGCCGAGCGGTTGGACATGCTGGAGCGCAATGATGCCGTGCGACGACAGATGCTACTTGCTGCCGCCAACCGCCCTCGTGATCGCGATACTGTTCTTGAGCGGTTGCGCGGGGGTCGCTTCTGACACCCCGCCCAGCGCCTGCCCGCCGGTGGTGGCGTACAGCCGGGCCGAGCAGGTGCGCGTGGCGGAAGAGCTGGCGGCGCTGCTGGAGGATGCGGTGATCGTGGAGTGGCTTGCGGATTATGCGGTGCTGCGCGACCAGGCGCGGGCCTGCACAGGCCGATGAGCTGGAACCGCCGTTCGGAATTGTGGCGCGGGCGCCCGGTTGCGGCTATTGTCGGGCGATGAAAAGGGACGACGAAAAGCGCATCGCGGCGAAGCTGGCCAGGATCATGGCCATGCTCTGCGTGCGCAACACGCATCTTGAGACCATCCATGCCGGCAAGACACCGATGACAAGAACCGGCGATTATTCGGACGTGTTTGTCGTGGATGCCGATGGCCGGCGAATTCCCTGGACGGACGTTTCGCATATCGATGAGGACGAAATGCGCGACCTGATGCGCGACATCGTCAACCGCCTGTACACATTCCATCTCTGCGCTGACGATCCCAAGCTTCAGGCGCAGATCGAGCGCTGGATGGGTGTCTCGTCGAAATGGGACGAGCCGGAAATCGACCCGAGTATGATCAGCCGCGGCGCTGAATAACGCTGCAATGCATCGACCGCGACCGCTGTGGTTTCGCCACCGAAGGCGCGGGCCTGTCATCACCCGCAGCAAACCCACTGATATTCAACTGGACTATGCGCGCCCATCGCGCCTGTTGTCGTCCTGACTGACGCAAGGAACGCCCGCCATGAACCCCAAACACCCAGACATCACCGTCGAACTTTCTGGCCATGACGGCAATGCCTTTTCCGTTCTCGGCCGCTGCCGCAAGGCGGCGCAGGAAGTCGGCCTGCCTGAGAATGAGATCGCCGCCTTCTTGGCTGAGGCCACGGTAGGCGATTATGACCATCTCCTGCAGATCGCCATGCGCTGGTTCGATATTCGCTGAGGACCTTCCTTCGCACGGTCCTGTGAGGCATCTCAATACAGGTTTCAGCAGCGCTCATGCCCTCACCCCGAGCCTTTCAGCTACGTCCTCAAAGCCCGGATCGGCGGCATAGATGCGCTCGAACTGTCGCCGCGCGCGGGCGCGCTGGCCGGTCTCGTGATAAAGCACCGCGCGGTCATAGCGGATCTGGTGCAGCAGTGCCTTTGGGCGATCCTTGCGGCGGCGGTTGGCCAGCGTGAACACATCGATGGCCGCATTTGGAAGACCAAGCGCGCCCAGCGCCTTGCCGCGGTAGAGCAGGATCGCCGTGTCGAGTGGGGTTTCGTTTTCGACATGGGTGCTGGCGCGTACCACCCTGTCCATCAGTACCCGGTCATCGGGCATATCGAGCGCAAGCTCGGCGAAAGACAGAAGCACCACCGGGTCGATGGGATCGATCGTCATGAGTCGCTCTGTATGCGCGAGCGCATCGCTAGAGTGGCCCTCAAGCTGCGCGATCTCGACCAGCGCCAGCCGCGTGCCACGCTCGCGCGGGAAAACATGCGCAAAGATATCCTCGGTGATCGGCAGGCTGGCCTGCGCGGCGATCTCGTATTTTTCAAACAGCGCACCCAGATCGTCGAGGCGGTTCAGCGCATTCTGGAAATGCGCCTTGGCGCGGTCAAACTCCTCACGGCGCAGGCGGATCATCCCGGCCATCCATGCGGCGTCTGGCAGATCGCGCGCTTCCTCCAGCGCCGCCAATGCAGCACCCTGCTCGCCCTCATTGAGAGCGCGGATGCCGTCGATGAAGCGCCGCTCCTCCGCCGGGGTGATCAGCCGCTGAAAGAACCCGAGGGTCAGCCTGTCGCGTTGCGGCACCGCCGTCGCAGGCGCTGCCCCGCCCCGACTGGCCCGCTTGCGATCATGGACGGTATAGAAAAGGCCCGTCCCCGTCAGACCCGCCGTCGCCCGGTTGCCGTGCGGACTGATGGTGTATTTTGCGCCGCGCGGGCCGACTGACAGCGACGCCGTCGATTTCGACAGGTTCAGCGTCACCCCGGGGGCCAGGCGGATGCGGCGCCAGAAGCGGAAGGGCATGGCTCAGGTGCCGTGCGTATCGGCGTTGATCCGATCCAGCGTGTCCAGCGCATCTTCGAGCGTTTTCACCGCACCGAACGTCTCCGTCTCCGTCATGTTCGGGTTCGACCGGATCGCCTCCGTGCCCTGAACCAGCGCTTCCCGCACGGCCGCCCCGCGATCCGGCGCACTCAGCACGATCTGCCCCATCAGGATCTGGATCAGCATGCCCTGCGCCACCAGCTGGCCCGCGAACACCTGCGTGTCGTCGCTTTTCTTCGTCATCGCCTCATCCGCTGCTATTTATCAGAAGTCCGCACGCTCGTTCTGCAATGCCACCTATTTGTAGACCGGAAGCCGCGTCGGATAAAACCGGCAGCTTGTCACGCAGTCGCGCGAGGAGCGCCTCTATCACGCCCGGAGGTTGAAGCCCGAACCATTCGAGGGGCTACCGCACCGCAACCAGCCATAGGTCAGAAAACAGATGAAGAGACGTGAAGCCGGACTTTGAATGGGGAGGTGATTTCACCCGCTCACCTTCCTGAATCCGCCACTTCAATCCATGGGTGCTGTAGAAAACCGAGAGGCATACCCGTCAAGGAAATTCGCCAATTCGGCCACGCGCTCATCATCGAGCTCGCGCGACGCCTGAACCTCGTCCAGCGCGCGCTGGGCCTTGTCTATGGTCATCCATCCCGCCTCATGCGTATCGGGTGCGCACCAGCGCTCGCGCAACCATGCTTCAAACCGCGACCGATCTTCGGGCGAGAGCAGCTCAGGCGCGTGAAACGCCACCAGGCGGCGGCCAAGCTGGCGCAGGCGGGGATCCTCCAGGGCAGCCACGATCTCCTGCCGGCGCCGCCAGTCCACTCGCTGAAATTCGGCAAGCAGGGCCTTGTCGGCATGGCTGTAAAACCCGCCGAAGATCTGCTTCTCCACCGGGGGCGTCGGTGCCGCAGGGTCCTCGGGGAACCGCGCGGCCAGCGCCTGTGCCACGCGCGCGCGGAAGTCGGGCGCGGATGCTATGACCTCCGCGCGCTGAGCCTGCACGGCGGTTGGTGCCGGCACCGACAGCAGCGCGGGTGATTTGTTCACAGCGAGGCTGCGGATGATCTTTGGCGAGGCGTCCGCCGCGGCGAAGATTGTTGCGTCATCGGCGGTCAGGTAATCGGCGGGATCTGCCGCATCCAGGTCGAAGAAGGCGGCCTGATTGGGGTTGCCAGCCGAATAGCCACAAAAACAGCCGATCGTTGCACGGGGCACTCCGCCGCCAAAGCGCTCGACCAGCGCCAAGGGCTGGAATGCCTCAAGGCAGGTCTGCACATGCCTCTTGTCGCGATTGCCCAGCAGCTCGGTCCACACTGCCGGGGCGCGCTGGGCGATCAGTCGCGCAACATGGATGGTCGCCTCGACATCGCCGAGCGCGTCATGCGCATTGTGAGCGGTAAAGCCATTCAGCGGCGCGATCATGTCGAGCTTGAAGCGCACACGACCGGACGCGTCGACGGGCCATTCGAACAGGTCCGGTTGGCGGTGCCAGACGGCATAGAGCGCCATCAGCATATCAAAGCGCGTATTCCCGTTGAATTGGGTGGCGAAAACATCGGGCTGCAGGTTCTGATAAAAGGCCTGGCGGAGCATTTCCTCATCGAAACGAATGCTGTTGAACCCGGTCCAGACAGCCGGCGACCAGCGGTCGATCAGGGCGCCGATATCCTGCGTGAACTCGAACAGTCTCGGCAGGGCCGGGTCGAGCAGCTGTCCCGGGCGGACGCCGGTCACGGCCAGCGCCCACGGCGACGGGATGATATGGGGGGCAATCCGGCAGCGCAGATCGACCCGCTCGATCTCCCTGAATGCGTCATCCGTCAGGATGGCCGCGAATTGCAGGGGCTGATCGAAGGCGGGCGAGGTGCCGGTGGTCTCGAGATCGTAGAATGCAAATGCCATACGGCAGCATAGCTCACGCCGCATACGTCGTCAGCAGCCATGGCCGGCAATACTTGCCCCTTCCACGTCGAAGGGGGAAGGCTCAGGTTTCCTTTCGCGACTCGACCAACCTCCATCAACATGAGAAAAGATGCATGGCGCGCGCCGCCATTCCTCTTGTCCCGACACGGATGTGATGTTGCTGCGACCTGTCATGATCCTCTGCATGCTCTTTGTCCCGCTGCCGGTGACCGCGCAGACGATCACGTGCGTCGCCAGGGCGACCGATAGCGACACGCGCGCGATCCGGGGGACACACTGCCGACAGCGTGGCGTGGATGCTGCTGAAAGCCACCAGTTCTCCATACAGGCTCTTGGTGGGCATTCGCGGGGCGGAAAGCGCGGCCCATGAAACCACAGTCCGACAGCACGACCGAGGTTCTGGCGGGTCTGGTGGAGCGGGTCACCTTCCACAACGCGGAGAACGGCTTCTGTGTGCTGAGGGTGAAGGCCCGGGGGCATAGGGATCTGGTGACCACGATCGGCCACGCGGCCATGATCTCGGCCGGAGAATGGGTCACGGCCTCGGGCGTCTGGCTCAATGATCGCAACCACGGGCTGCAGTTCAAGGCGCACTTCCTGAAGACCTCGGCGCCCTCGACAGTTGACGGCATCGAGAAATACCTGGGCTCGGGCATGATCCGCGGCATCGGGCCGGTCTATGCGAAGCGGCTGGTGACGATGTTCGGCAAGCACGTCTTCGACATCATCGAGGCTACGCCCGAGCGCCTGCGCGATGTCGAGGGGATCGGCCCGAAGAGGGCTGACAAGATCACTTCGGGCTGGGCCGATCAGAAGGTCATCCGCGAAATCATGGTATTCCTGCACGAACACGGTGTCGGCACGGCGCGCGCGGTGCGCATCTTCAAGACCTACGGCACCGATGCCGTTCAGGTGATGAGCGAAAACCCTTACCGGTTGGCAAAGGACATCCGCGGTATCGGGTTCCGAACAGCCGACTTGATCGCGGAGAAGCTCGGCATCGAGAAAACCGCCATGATCCGGGTGCGCGCGGGGATCTCCTTCGCCCTGACAGAGGCGATGGGCAATGGCCATTGCGGCCTGCCCCGGGCAGAGTTGATCGGGCTTGCAGAAAAGCTTCTCGAGGTGCCCGCGGCGCTGATCGAGAGCGCCTTGCAGGAGGAGCTGGCCGAGGAGACGGTCACGGCGGACCGGGTGGCCGATGAAGACTGCGTTTTCCTGACCGGGCTCTATCTGGCCGAGCGGGGCATCGCTGAGCATCTGCAGAGGGTGCGCTCCGGCCCTCTGCCCTGGCCCGAGATCGATGCCGACAAGGCGTTACCCTGGATCGAGCAGAAGACGGATCTGACGCTTGCCCCCAGCCAAGTCGAGGCCCTCCGGCTGGCGCTGAAGTCGAAGATCATTGTGATCACCGGCGGTCCCGGTGTGGGCAAGACGACGATCGTCAATTCCATCCTGCGCATCCTTGCGGCCAAGCATGTGAAACTCCTGCTCTGCGCACCCACCGGCCGGGCGGCCAAGCGGATGTTCGAAGCCACGGGTATGGAGGCGAAGACCATCCACCGGCTGCTCGAGTTCGACCCGAAAGCGTTCGGCTTCAAGCGCAATGACGACAATCCGCTCGACTGCGATCTGCTGGTCGTTGACGAAAGCTCAATGGTCGACGTGCTGTTGATGCAATCGCTGATGAAGGCCGTGCCCAACGCGGCGGCACTGCTGATCGTCGGCGACATCGATCAGTTGCCCTCGGTCGGTCCGGGTCAGGTCCTGGCCGACGTGATCGGCTCTGGCGCCGTGCCTGTGATTCAGCTCACCGAGGTCTTTCGGCAGGCGGCGCAGAGCAAGATCATCACCACGGCGCATGCCATCAATGCCGGTCGTATACCGGATCTTGCGCCGCCTGATGGCGAGGCGGATTTCTACTTCGTGCCAGCCACTGACCCGGAACAGGCCGTGCCTCGGATCGTGGAGCTCGTCTCCAAACGCATCCCGCGCCGCTTCGGCTTTGATCCCATCAAGGACATCCAGGTTCTATGTCCGATGAACCGTGGTGGCGTCGGGGCACGCTCGCTCAACATCGAGCTTCAGGCCGCGTTGAATCCTGCGGGAGAGAAGAAGGTCGAACGGTTCGGCTGGACCTTCGCGCCCGGGGACAAGGTCATGCAGATCGAGAACGACTACGACAAGGACATCTATAACGGCGACATCGGCATGATAGACGATGTCGATCTCGACGAGGGCGAGGTGGCTGTGGATTTCGACGGGCGGACAGTGACCTTCGTATTCGGCGAACTCGATACCCTCGTGCCGGCCTATGCCGCCACGATTCACAAGAGCCAAGGCTCGGAATACCCTGCCGTGGTCATCCCCGTCATGACCCAGCATTACGCCATGCTGCAGCGCAACCTGATCTATACCGGCGTCACACGCGGCAAGAAACTGGTCGTTCTTGTCGGCCAGAAGAAGGCGGTCGCGATCGCCGTGAAGAATGTCTCGGGGCGGCGGCGCTGGTCAAAGCTTGATGAGTGGCTCGTGGGGCATGATGCCGGCGACAAGAGGCTTGAGGCGCGCTGAAAACGCCTATCGAAGCCCCGGAGAGGGAGTAGCCGCCGACCATTCGGCATCAGTTCCGCTGGATGGAGCGACAGGGGGTCGTTCGCCATGCCGGTCTCGAGCGGCAGTAATGCGCAGGGAGCGACCTTTGCAAACTTAGCTGTTTGATGGGTTCTGGCGGCGTTTCATGCTGCTATGCCGCCGCGCAGAAGCTGACGTTCGCTGCCGTCGCATCATCTAAGCACGGCCAACCGGCAGCAGTGCGGACAGACCTGCCGTTCGCGCCGTGATCAAAAGTGGTAAGCTGCGCGGAGCGGACTTGGCTGGGTCGCGGGAGCGGGGTCGTGTGGGGACCTTGCCACCCTCTGTGACTCTCAGATAGATGGCAGCTTCCAAAGTGCGGGCCACAAACCTTCCAGAACCTTGGCGGTTCTGCCCGAGGGGTCTGGCTAGGCTAAGTAATTGATCTGACGCGATGCTCACCCCACAGTCACAAGGGGGCAATTTTTATCGCGCAGGACAGCACAGTTGACCCGGCATCACCCCAACCTACGTGATCTTAGGTATGGTTGTGAGCGAGTTCGTCAAACGTTGCCGCCGATAAAAGCCAGCTCCCCTGCCAATCCCTGGTCCGACCAAACCCAAGCCACGCCCGAAGCGAAAGAAACGTCCGGAGCCCAAGCCGTTCAGCAAACACAAACCAGATGAACTGAGCTATTGGCACCGCAGACCTGCTGTACGGGCCCTGTATGCGGTGATCACAACCAGCACACACCCCTGTGTAGCGGGCAACGCGCGTTGACGCTGTGCGCGCGGTTTTGGAGCGTTCTTCAACACAACTTCAAGAAAAACGCTGTTTGGAAATCAGTTAACAGTCTGAGCGAGGGGTATGCCACAAATTGTCCGGTTCATTTACAGATCATCTGACTGCTGGCATTTATAGCATGAATGTGTCAGGTTCATCGAAGAATTGAACAAGATTGTTTTCAACCATGCGCGTCCATTCAGTTTCATTGACGCCGTCAAGAACGATCGCATCACCACTACCGAGATGGATCGTAGTTTTTGCTCCAAAAAGTCCAAAAACGAATCCATCGTGTTCGACGTTGTCCTCAAGAATTTCCGAAGTGTATCCAACCAAATAGAGGTAATCTGCGTCAGATCCGGACGTGTCAAAATTCTGAATCGTATCGATTCCGTCGCCCTTTCGGAATAAAATAGCATCGGAAGATTGTCCCACTCCACTTCTAGTGATCGGCAAAAAGATCATATCGTCACCCTCTAGGGCTGCTATTAGTTCCGGCGCTCCGGAAAGTGATCCCGACCCAAATACCGTAGCCGCCACTATTTTGTCTTCGCCAGATGTGCCCAGGACAATGTCGGAGGTTAGAGTGGAAAAGTCTGTTGGATAGAGGATTGTTTTTCCGTTCGCGATTTCGAAGTGATCTGCAGTATACTCAAGAGAAAGTAGAATATCTAGATCATTGTCCCGATCGCTCGCCACGGCAATTTCGACACCAGAACTACGCTCGAATTCTAAAAGAAATTCTGTTGCCTTCAAATAGCTTTCAGGCTTATGAAGATCTTTTCCAAGTGAAGCAGAATCTCCAAAATAACCATCTGCGATGATGGTGTTAAGAACGATGTCGGTCCCGGCCGTCTTAGTAAAATAATTCGCTGTCTGAATTGCGTCCTTGTCAAAGATGACATTGGTCAAGTTAGGAATTTCCTCGCGGGATAAGCCTGCGGTGTACCCGGGGGGCGCGAAGGCATAAGCGTCGATCTCAAGACCTAAACCGACCAGCTCAGCCATGCCTGCGTCCTTTACCTCTCCGTAATAATCAACCAAGAAGTTCTGAACCATCGCGGCGCCGAGGCTGTGGCCGGTCAGGTGAATTTTATCAATTTCTGGGTTCGCTGAGAGAAAGTCAGGTAGGGCAGCGACAAGGTCGTCAAATAGCCCCCAGTGAGACCGGAGGGCAAACCAATCACGGACGTCCGGCGAATCGTAGTCACTGTATGCGATATCTGAAGCTACGTCGGCTACCTTCTCTATTGTTTTCAAAACCTTGAACGATGCAGTATCGGAGCGAAGATCAAGGACGTTATCATACGTTCTAACCATCTTACTAACGCCATTGAAGACTTTGGATGCTGCTACGCCCTGGATCTCGTCTTTCCCTCCATCAACATTGTCGTTCGTACCACGAAACGAGATAATCAGTGCGTCATCCGTCCGCGTAACAAGCGCTGCCCCCTGTCCTTGCGGCTGAAACTCTGTTGGTGCACTTAGGTAAAGTCCGACATCTGTGAGCAAGCCATTTCCAAACTCTTCAACTTCTTGATCCGATAGTCTGCGTAAAGAAGTTTCCTGTCTGTTATCTTCGCCCAAGCCCAAGCCCAAGAGCGCCAGTTGTTCACCATGGTAATCCTGCACGCCATTGCTGGGTCCTTCGAGAGAGCTGACTACTTTTTCACCTGTTTTATCCTCGCTATCGACCTGATAGAGAGCATAAGCGGCAGCGGCAAGCTGCATACCCGTGTGAACGTTGAATTCGAACTGATCAAACTCGACACCTTCCTGCACTGTAATCGTTGCAGTCTGCGGAAATGAAAATAGCCCATCATCATCTTGCGCTCGATAAGTGAAACTAGTTTCACCTTCGAACCCGTCTGCTGGAGTGAACACGAAGGAGCCATCTGCTGCGAGTTCGAGGGTTCCATCTGTTGCAGGAACGTCGGTCTCTAGGATTGCGCCGACGATAAGTCCATCATCAGTATCGTTTGCCAAGACGCCTTCTTGCACCGCCACGACAATCCGTGTTTCAAAAGCAGCTTCATAGCTGTCAGCCGAAACCGACGGTGCATTAGTGACTACGCGCGTCGGAGGGTTTGTGATTAAGGCCGCAAAAAATATATTGTCGTCATTAGAAGGGTTGTTCGTAGTAACTTCAACTGAAGTGTCGCCAATGTTTACAAATTGCGTGAGGTCATAAAGTTCATCATCGAAGGTCGCCTGAACATTAGGCCCGCCATTAGGATCCGGATTCCCTGGATCATCGTCAAGACCGCCAATTGTTATCAGTCCCCCGTTCTGATTCACGCCATCATCCTGACCTCCCGCAGATGTCGTTAGAAGTTCCCCATTCACAGTGATCACCGAACTCTGCGATGAAGGTTGTGAGCCATAGCCGATTCCCAGAGATAGTTGCGCTCGAAACTCTTCGGCGTCGGGATCGGTGATGGCTTCGTCGAATTCAATTGAAAAGCTGTCACCATTCGTATCACTGAAGCCGTCTAGTATGGCAACAGTGCCGACATCTAGTTCGGGGTTCTCATAAATTACTACTAGAGCAAAGCCATCAATTGACGTACCGGATAGCTGGCTCGCTTCAAAAACAAATCGTTCGCTATCGCCGTCACCGACTACTTGTCCGACTAGGTCAGTCACATCAGTTCGATAGGCTGTAAGTGCAAATCCGCTCGAATCTACTACATTCTCTCCCAGGCTAACAAAATTATCAACGACCGCCGAACTATCGGTGCCGCTGAGCGTTACGGAAATGTCCTGTTCCGTTGTGTAGGTCGTGGCATACAGAAAGGCTTGGAGTATTGTAGAACCTTCGGGAACTAGGACTTCTATTGTACCGCCGTCGGTAGCTGATCCGCTTGTGGCATCGCTTGAGATACCTACGTTGCCGCTATATGAAACGTTTGGCTGAAGTGCCATGTCTATCCCCCTCCCAAATTCCCTTAAGTACGAAGCGAAACAATTAATGCTCGTTCGCAAATGTTATTTCCGAAATTCCAACTTCCGCTAGCAGAGCCTGGCCACAAGAAAATCGTTTCACTTGGACGGCCTTTTGTAGCTTTCAATACACTTGTCAAAAAATCAACCCCCTTTAAGCTGACATTCACCAAGTGGCCTGCCGAATAACGGCAAGATCGCAGTTTCGCGCCAAGGTCTGTGGGTCCGCTTCGGGCTGGTTGCCGTCATCTGACAGTTTGCTTCAACAAACGGGCTTTCGTATAGCGTGCGGCGAAGACCGGGTGAGAGCCCGCAACGATCATTTGCTTATAGCGGCGCCTGTGTAGGCAGGAATTGCTGCCGGAAGGCGGACGGCGGCAGTCCTGTCCGCCTGCGGAAGTGGTGACGCAATGCGTGCGCGGAGCCGAACCCAACGGCCGTCGAGATCGCATCGATGCCGAGCTGGCCTCCACACAACAGTGCCTTCGCAGCCTCGACACGCTCCGTCATCAGCCAGACGCCGGGTGTCATGCCGGTAGCATTCTTGAAGCGGCGTAAGAACGTCCGCAGGCTCATGGCGCAGTCTCGCGCCATCCGTTCGAGCGGCCAATCCTCAGCGAGTGTCTCACGCATGTGGTCGAGAAGCGGTGCAATCTGGCCTCCCTGATGGACGGGCACGGGCCGTTCGAGGAACTGGGCCTGTCCGCCGGTGCGGTGAGCTGGCACGACTAGTCGGCGGGCCACGGAGTTGGCGGCTTCCGCGCCAAAATCCTGCTTAACGATCTCGATCAAAAGGTCGATGCCAGCCGCGCTTCCTGCTGATGTAAAGATCCTGTTGTGGCTGCGGTAAAGGGATGCGGCGTCGACTTTGACCTTTGGAAAGCGGTTCTGCAACGCGCTGGCATAACGCCAGTGGGTCGCGGCCGTTGCACCATCCAGCAGGCCGGTGGCTGCTAAAACGAAGGCGCCAGAGCAGATCGACGCCAACCTTGCGCCTCGGGCATGCGCGGCGCGAAGTCGGTCCAACAACGCCTCAGGCACTTCCGCAGCTGCGTCCTTCCACCCCGGCACAATGATAATGTCGGCTTCGTCCAGCAGGTCCGGCCCATGGTCGGGCGTCAGGGTGAAACCGCCGTGCGCGCGCAGAGGTCCCGGGTCGATCGCGCAGCTGGCGAAGCGATACCAAGCCGGTCCCATCTCGGGCCGGTCCAGCCCGAACACCTCAGCCACGATGCCAAACTCGAACGTGCAAAGGCCGTCATAAAGAAGAGCGGAAACCAGTGGCCCCTTGGTTGGCGGGAGAGTAGATACGTTTGGCATGATCTTTCCGGACATTGTCATTCCTGCCAATTGCCACGAAAGTCGTCGCCTGGCCATATTCTTTCGACGATTGAGAAAGGATATGCTCATGCCCTCTTCCGTGACTGCAATGCCCGCCGCCTCCAGTGATGACGCAAGGCAGCATTTCGCCGCTGAGTTCACGTTCGAGACCGATTGCTGGGACGTGCATGACGCTCTGTCCAAGGACCCTGACTTTGTCCTTCTGGATGTTCGCAGCTCTTCGCTCTACGCCGCTGGCCACATCCCGGGAGCCGTCCTTTTGCCGCATGGCAAGATAACGGGATCGAAGATGAATGCTTGGCCGGAGGACACGCTGTTCGTCACCTATTGCGCCGGACCTCACTGCAACGGGGCTGCGCGCGGGGCGCTGCGGCTGGCGGAACTGGGCCGTCCGGTGAAAATCATGGTCGGCGGGATCACCGGCTGGCTTGACGAAGGCTTCGATATGGTGACTAGGGAATGATCCTCCGGCGACGTGGCCAGACGACGGCCCACAGCTTCTGCCGACGATCCAGCTCCTACCAGCAGAACGGCGCGGAGAAGCTGGGGAAGGAACGGTTCCGCCTTCCCAACATTCGATAAGCTGGCAGAGAGTATCGCCACGAGTGAAATGCTTACAAACCTAGCAAACCAGTTACATACATCGGAAGCCGTTTCAGTGGCGATGGCTCTGTCCCCAAGGTCTCGAAAAGGAACTTTGCAGTGCTCGAATTGACTACCTACGATGTCTTCACCGAAACTCCGTTCTTGGGAAACCCTCTTGCGATCGTGCCGCAGGCAGAAGGCCTTACGACGTCGCAGATGCAGGCGATAGCGCGTGAGCTCAATCTTTCCGAGACGATCTTTGTCATGAGGCCCGACAATCCAGCGAACAAAGCGAAGGTGCGCATCTTTTTTCCGAAAGCGGAGATACCTTTCGCCGGTCACCCGACCATAGGCTGTGCGATCCATCTTTCGGGATTGGTCGGAACGTCGAGCGATGCCAAGGTCGAAATGACCCTTGAAGAGAACGCCGGTCCCGTTCCTGTTATCGTACGAATGACCAGTGGCAGATTGTCGGCGGAATTCACCGCCCCGCTTCTACCGGCGCGAAGCTGCGAAGTAGACGATATTGAGCTGACTGCGCGAGCCCTCGGGCTCGAACCCGGCGATATCGGCAACCCGATCGTGAAAGCACCCGAAGTCTGGCAGGCCGGGCCGTCCTATCTTCTGGTTCCTGTTGCAACGCGTGCCGCACTCGGGCGGGCTAGGCCGGCAGGAGCTGATTGGGACAAACTGAACGAACACGCGGGCACGATCAGCGCGTGGCTGTTCGTGGCTGAGGCAGAGCATCAGTTCGGTGCAAGGATGTTCTCGCCCGCCGGCGGGACGCCAGAGGATCCGGCAACCGGATCAGCCGTCGTGAACTTTGTCGGTCTTCTCGCGCGTCATGGCTACTACAATGCGCGCCCGGACCCACGCATCCAAGTCACGCAGGGCGTTGAAATGGGGCGCCGTTCAGAAATCCAGGCGAGTGCCGTGATGCATGACGATGAGCTCACCGAGGTCCGGATTGTCGGCTCTGCTGTCCAGATTTCCACCGGTCGGATAAGAATACCCTGAAGCCAACGACCGTTCTTGTGAATTGCGTTCGCATTTCTCACACGCAACGAGAGCATAGTTTCTGTCACGACTTGCCGAGATCGCGTCAGTGAAGTCGCGAACCATCCGGCTCTTGCGACGGTCCGCTTCGTCCCGCAACCTACCAGTTTGCGGCACACGCGGCCAAGGTCAGCTTTCGCACTCTTGCGCCGGTCGCGATGCTTCCGCTTCGGGCTGTCTGTCGTCATCTGATAGTTTCTGTCAGGAAGGCTGAGCGGGCCGGGCTGTCCGAGCGGCAGCTACGCGCAGATGACGGACGGTGCAAACTTGCAAACTGTGATCTCCGTTAGTGACATGCCCAGACCACAGCCGCCGCTGGCCAATGTGTCCGATGCCGCGCCGCCGCTTCACCAGACCGGCCATTCGTGCATCGTGCAGCACTTTCGAGGGGCGATTGGCAACATTGCGGACTTTCCTGCCGTTCCGTTGACGCCTTTACACTCGCTCGGGCGCAATCGCCCGCTTAGCTGTCCAGACGAAGTCGGCCAGTGCACGCCGCATTAAAGGGGCTCGAATACATCGAGCAATCCCCGCGTTCGGGAACCTTCTAGAGTTCCGCCTTGCGCTAGGCTACATAAAGCCTCCAGCCACTGGAAGATCAACCGGTGAATCGCACCTTGACCTTCCAATGGCTGGAGGCCCTAATCATGAATGACGAAACATAGGAGGAATTGGCATGCGACTGAGACGACACGCCCTGATGATCCCGTCAGCGATCAGCCTCGTCCTGTGGCCGGCTGTCATGGTTCAGGCCGCGCCCGGCGACGGTCGATACTTCGACCACCACGGGATGATGGGAGGAGGTGGCTGGTTCTACGGACCGATCATGATGCTTTTGTTCTTCGCGCTGCTCGTTGGAGCGGTTGTTCTGGTCGTTCGCCTGCTCGGTTCGGATGCCACCCGGCCCGGAGAGAAACAGGATGATCGCGCACATGGGCTCCTGCGTGAGCGGTTCGCCAAGGGCGAAATCACGAAAGAGGAATTTGAGACGTCGAGGAAGATTCTGGACGGAGAGTCTTAATGAACATCGGCGAAGTGTCGGATTCCAGCGGTCTTCGATCCAAGACGATCCGCTATTATGAGGACATCGGCCTCGTTCGGCCCGCGCGGGGTGAGAACTGCTATCGCGACTTCTCGGAGCGCGACGCCCACAAGCTGGCCTTTCTTGCACGGGCGCGGTCGCTCGGCTTCTCGATTGAGGAGTGCCGCGCCCTGCTGTCGCCCTACGACGATCGCGACCGAGCGAGCGCGGACGTCAAGCAGTTGGCCACCGAGCATCTCACGCGCATCGCCCGCAAGATCGAAGAGCTCGAGGCGATGCGTGGCACAGTGCAGACTCTCGTCGCCCGGTGTCACGGCGACGACCGCCCGGACTTTCCCATCCTCGACGACCTCGCCGGCGAGGCACCTGCGACGGCCTGACGTTTCGCGACCTCGCATTTCCCGCATCGGCCATCGTGGTCGCCGCCCGCCCCATCCGGATGGTCGTTTCCCCTCGGGGTGGCGACCCGGACGACAATGCCCGTCTTGAACGGGTGCCTCCGTGGAACTTGCGCAGCCGTCTCACGTTCCAAGCGGGGTGATCCGCGTTGGAAAGCCTCTCAAGGAGGCAGCCGCGGAGATCATGGTCGTCGCCATATGCAGCGTGGCGCCGCGAGCCGCATCGTAAAACCGTGACTGCTCAGATATTTCTGCCCACCTTCCTCGTAAGTATCGTTCATTGCCACAAGCTGCAAAAAAGAGCACCATCAAGACAAGTGATTATGCATTGGGAGATTTCAATTCAGACAGGAGAGGTTTGTCTAAGGGAGGCGAAATGTATCGAACTCTGAAAAGGATTGCTTTGCTGGCAATGCTGGCCGCCGGTTCAGTGACAATCGCCGGCTGCGACCAGGAACGAGCGCGTCACTCTCCCGACCGGTGGGGACCGGGCCATATGGGATCTGGACCGATGGGACATCATGGCTGGCAATGGCAAGAAATGCATGTTGGCCAACGCCAGCGCGCCATACGCCACTGGACCTACATGAACGAAGGTGTCCCGAGCGCTTACCAAGGTGCACGAAACCCACTAAGGCCGAAGGCGGGCACTCTCAGATCGGGATCAACCCTCTACCGACAGAACTGTTCGTCCTGCCACGGGCGGAGTGGCTTGGGCGACGGCGAGGTTGCGCGCAGCCTCGCGCCATCGCCGGCCATCTTGAACTCTTTAGTGCAGTCGCCCATGGCGGCTGACGAGTATCTGTTATGGGCAATCTCCGAGGGAGGAGCCGACTTCGGCACGGACATGCCGGCCTTCAGACATACCCTGTCACGGTCTCAGATCTGGGAGATCATAACTTACATGCGGGCAGGTTTCCCGGATGGCCGGTAGATTCGGGATTTGCGCGCGACTGCGTCAGATTTCTTTGACTACCTGCGCAAGCATTTCTCGCACATCGCGCGCCACGTCTTTGAGGTCGTCGTTGTCGATCGCCTCCATCGAGGCAACGGGATCGATCGCGCTGATGCACACGCCATCCGAGACTTCGCGCAGGATCACGTTGCATGGCAGCATCGCCCCAACCTTCGGCTCGATCTTCATGGCCTCATGGGCCATCTCGGGATTGCAGGCGCCCAGAATACGATAACCATCTATATTGACTCCGAGCTTCTTCTGAAGAGTGCTCTGGACGTCAATTTCCGTCAGCACGCCGAACCCGTGGTCTGACAACGCTGTTCTGGTCCGCATCTCGACATCGTCTAGAACGGCTCCGGTGATTGTCCGGTTGATCGTGTAGCTCATGGTATTTCTCCAAAAAACAGCGGACCGCCTCTTGGCGGCCCGCAATCGGATTTTCAGGTGACCGGTTTGTCAGTTGTCGTTCATCATCCGGTCGTTGCCCATACCACGCTGCTGACCATCCTGCATGTGATTGTCACGCCGGCGTTGTTGCATTTGCTGAAAACGCTCCATCCGGTCAGCTGGTGCGGTCATCTCGTCACCAGTGATCTGGCCATCACCGTCTTCGTCCAAAGCCTGGAAATGGTCCACGACCATGTTGCGGATCATCGCGGCATGGAAAGCTTCGAATTCCTCGAGGTTCATGGTGCCGTCGCCATCGCTGTCGAACTCTTGCAGGCGGGCGGTAAGACCTTCGCGCATTTCGTCCGGCGACACTTTTCCATCGTTGTCATCATCGAAGCTACCGAGCATGCTTCCCATCATGCCTGGACCACCCATCATGCCGGAGCCACCCATCATGCTTGAGCCACGCATCATACCGGAGCCACCCCTCATACCAGAGCCATGCATGGAGCCCTGTCCATCGACCTCACCCTTGCCCATGCCGTGCATCGGCGTCATGGCCATCGATCCTTGTCTTCCAGTTTCATGGGATGTCGCAGACCCGGCTGCAAAGCTAATAGCCAAAAACGTGGTCAGGACCAGCGCCGGTTTGGTGAACTGTTTCATAACAACTCCTTCTTCACTGCGTTCATTGATTGGCTGCCGATGCTTGGCAGACGATCGCCATCCACGCATTGATCCGGATCAATGACTTTGTAACCAGGTTTCGTAAGATAATTGAAATCGCCATCCTTTGGTCACGCCAGATTGGCGCCAATTGCCGCCGAACGCGTTCGGGCAAGTCAGAGGGGCCGAAAATCCACGCCATAGACTTCGAACGAGCAAATGCCCGGCCGCCAGTCCAGGGGCAGAAACTCCGATTGCGCATGAAGGTCATGCAAACCACGAAATCCACCAACCCAAGCAAAAATCCGACCGTGGTGAATTATGGCGCGTGAATGTTTCACAGTGGCCGGATTAATTTTGGCGGGTGAACGTGCGCTTCCATTGATGGTAGCAAGCACTTCCGCACTTGCAGAGAAAGTGCGGAATCCGCCCTTCGGCGCACGATGAACGTTGGAGGGGGTTTCTCTACGAACGTCGAGTTTGGGCTGACTGCCGCCGGTTGCAATGATCCCAAAGGCGGTTTGGGGCCGATAATATCATGCTGTGGTTCAGAAGTTCGCCGCCGTCCTGCCCACTGGTGGAAGTGCCGGACAGAACTGCAGTCGGCTGTACAGGACCCGTGTTTGTGGTCTTCGTCGCCCTTGGGACCTGCGAGCAACGGTCTCGCTGGCCAAGCCGTTCATTCCGCGGCATGAGAGAGCATGGAGCCATGGATCATCCTGTCGATCGCTGCGGCGGCGTTTCAGACCTTGCGGTTCATGCTGCAAAAGCATCTCAGCATGGGCGCGCTCAGTGCGGGCGGCGCGACGCTCGCGCGGTTTGTCTACTCAATGCCCTTCATCATGGTGCTCACGCTGGTCTATCTGGCCGTGAAAGGTGTGGCAGTGCCGGGTCATGCCCCGATCTTCTGGGTCTATGCCGTGATCGGCGGGCTATCGCAGATCCTGGCAACATGGTGCGTCGTGGCGCTGTTCGCAGAGCGCAATTTTGCTGTCGGAATAACCCTGAAAAAAACCGAGGTCGTCCAGACTGCGCTCGTGGGGCTGTTGATCCTCGGCGACCGGATTTCGGCGGTCGGGATGGGCGCGATCCTGCTGGGATTCCTGGGCGTGCTCGTCCTGTCCGAGACGCCCGGCTTGGAGGGGCGGGGATGGCGGCATCTGCGTGGCCGTACCGTGCGGCTTGGGTTGGGCTCGGGGGCATTCTTCGCTCTCTCGGCAGTCGGCTATCGCGGTGCAACCCTCGCGATCGAGAGCGCCGACCCGCTGTTGCGCGCAGGCCTGTCCCTGGCGATCGTGACCGTGATGCAGACCCTCGCGCTGTCGCTGTGGCTAATGTGGCACGATCCGGGGCAGGTTGGACGGGTGATCGCGGCGCGGCGTACCGCCGTCTGGATCGGTCTGACCGGCATGGCCGGAAGCCTTTGCTGGTTCACCGCCTTCACGCTGGAGAATGCGGCGATGGTCTTTGCTGTCGGTCAGGTGGAGGTGATCTTCTCGCTCTTCGCCTCGGTGTTGTTTTTCGGCGAGCGGATCAGCGTGCGGGAAGGCTGGGGCATCGCGCTGATCATAGTGTCCGTGATGGGTGTCATGGCCGTCCGCTGACGCCAGAGGGATTTCGTTGAGGCTACACACACGGAATCCCTCGCTTTTCAGGGGGGACTCGCAAAACGTTGAGGTGGCGTTGAGGTAAAACGCGCATGCTCTTACACAAGTGAACCACTCGGGTTTTAAGTATCTGATATATTTTGGAAAATTGGTTGCGGGAGTTGGATTTGAACCAACGACCTTCAGGTTATGAGCCTGACGAGCTACCGGACTGCTCCATCCCGCGATCATGCGTGCGGCGTACTCTTGTCACGTGCGATGTGCAAGGGGTGAATTTGGAATTTTTGTGACAGATATTTGTGACAGATTGTCAGTGGTCTGAAATCAACTGAGAAGCCGCTTGAGCATGGCAGAACGCAGCCGATTCCGCTCTCCATATTGTCTCCGGGATTGACACGCAGTTATGTCGACGATTGATCCCACCCCGAAAAAGTTGACGGGGTGAGGCCACCATGCGCTCCATGTCGGCCGGTGATCTATAGCCTATCGCGGAATGCAGGCGGCGTGCATTGTAGAATCCCTCCAGGAGGCGAATAGATCCCGGCGCGCTTCGTCCCGTGTGGCGTAGACGCGGTGATGAACCCGCTCGACCTTGAGCGTGTGGAAGAAGTTCTCCATCGGTGCGTTGATGCTCCTATGTTTGTCAAGCGGCGGGTGCCCGGGCCGCTGGGGCGCACAGGGCGCGGTATATTTCGCGCACGATGTACCGCTTGATGCAGC
>NZ_JBAPKY010000017.1:0-76534 GCF_037083785.1 Roseovarius sp. D22-M7 | reverse complement strand
TCGCGCAACGCCATCAGCCCCGGCATCTCCGTCTCGGCGATGTCGATCTCCTTGCGGCCATACGCGGCAAGCGCGATGTCCTTGATGATGTAATCGTCAGGGTTGATCTTTTCCGATTTGTTCATGTCGTTCGTCCTTTGATTGTTTCGGGTGTGTGGCGCGTCATTCGGCGGCTTTCGTGACGCCGAACACGCCGGCCAGATCCTGAGCGAGGTCGGTCTTTTCCCAGGAAAAGCCGCCATCCTCGGTCGGGGCCCGGCCGAAATGACCATAAGCCGCGGTGCGCGCGTAGATCGGGCGCAGCAGGTCGAGATGTTCGCGGATGCCGCGCGGGGTCAGGCGGACCATGTCGCGCAGCGTGGCGGCAAGCTTGTCCTCGTCGACGCGGCCGGTGCCCAGCGTGTCGACATAGATCGCCACGGGCTCCGGCACGCCGATCGCGTAGGCCAACTGGATCTGGCATTTATCGGCCAGCCCCGCCGCCACGACGTTCTTGGCGAGATAGCGCGCGGCATAGGCCGCCGAGCGGTCCACCTTGGTCGGATCCTTGCCGGAAAACGCGCCGCCGCCATGCGGGGCCGCGCCGCCATAGGTGTCGACGATGATCTTGCGCCCGGTGAGGCCCGCGTCGCCATCGGGGCCGCCGATGATGAACTGCCCGGTGGGGTTCACGATCAGGCGGTCATCGGGCAGCGACCAGTCGTCGGGGAAGGCTCGCTTGATGTAGGGTTTGACCAACTCGCGGATGTCGTCCTGGGTCACGTTTTCCTTGTGCTGGGTCGAGACCACGACCGTATCGACGCCGACCGGAACACCATTGCGGTATTTCAGCGTCACCTGGCTCTTGGCATCCGGGCCAAAGCCGGGCTGCGCGCCGGATTTGCGGTCTTCGGCCATGTGCCGCAGGATTCGATGCGCGAACTGGATCGGCGCCGGCATCAATTCGTCGGTCTCGTTGCAGGCATAGCCGAACATGATGCCCTGATCGCCGGCACCCTCTTCGCCCTTCTCGCCCTCATCCACGCCCATGGCGATGTCGGCGGACTGTTCGTGCAGCAGGTTCTCGACCGAGCAGGTCTTCCACGAGAACCCCTTCTGTTCGTAGCCGATGTCGCGGATCGCCTGGCGGGCCAGTTCCTCGACATGCTGGCGCACATCGGCGGGGCCGCGGACCTCGCCGGCGATGACCACGCGGTCGGTGGTGGCCAGCGTCTCGCAGGCGACGCGGCTCAGCGGGTCGGCGGTCAGATACGCGTCCAGAACCGCATCGGAAATCCGGTCACAGACCTTGTCGGGGTGCCCTTCGGACACCGATTCGCTGGTGAAAAGCCATGTCTTGTCGCTCATCTCGTTCCTCTCCTTCTCAAGTCTTTCGTTGTCGTGTCCACCCGGGCGCGGCCGGGAGATTCCTGCGGTTCAGGCCGCGTCCTCGCGGGCCGCGGCCGGCGTGTAGCCAAGGCTGGGCGCCAGCCACTTCTCGGCCTCGGCCAGATCCATGCCCTTGCGCCGCGCGTAATCCTCGACCTGGTCGGGGCCAAGCCGGCCGATGCCGAAATACCGCGCCTCGGGATGCGCGAAATACATCCCCGACACGGCCGCGGCGGGCCACATCGCGAAGGACTCGGTCAGTTCGAGGCCGGTATGTTCGGGCGCCTGCAACAGATCGAAGATCTTCGACTTCTCGGTATGATCGGGACAGGCGGGATAGCCCGGCGCCGGCCGGATGCCGCGGTACTTCTCGACGATCAGGTCCTCGTTCGACAGCCGCTCGTCGGGCGCGAACCCCCAGAGCGACCGGCGCACGCGCTCGTGCAGCGCCTCGGCGAAGGCCTCGGCGATGCGATCGCCCAGCGACTGAACCATGATCGATTCGTAATCGTTGCCCTCGGCCTTCAGCCGGTCGGCAATCTCGTGCACCTCGGGGCCGGTGGTCACGGCAAAGCCGCCGACCCAGTCGGGCGTGCCCTTGGGCGCCACGAAATCCGACAGGCACATATGCGGCTTCTTGCCGGATTTCTGGCCCTGCTGGCGCAGTTGCGGCATGCGCACGGCAAGATCGGTGCGGTCCTCGTCTTTCCAGACCAGGATATCGTCGCCCTCGGCATTGGCCGGCCACAGGCCGACGACGCCGCGCGGGGTGAACCAGCCCTCGGCCTCGATCCGGTCGAGCATCTTCTGCGCGTTGTCGTAAAGCTCGCGCGCGGTCTCGCCCATCTCGGGATGGTCGAGGATGTCGGGAAAGCGCCCGCGCATCTGCCACGTGTCGAAAAACGGACCCCAGTCGATATAGCCGCGCAGGGTCTCGACCGGCATGTCGTCGATCACCGTCACCCCCGGCGATTGCGGCGCCGGCGGGCGGTACTCGGACCAGCCGCCGTCGAAGGCGTTGGCGCGCGCGGTCTCGATCGGCGTGGTGGCGCGGTCGCCGGTCTTGGCCGACCCCTCGCGCATCTTGTCCTGCCCGTCCAGAACCTCGGCGAGATAATCCGGCCGCGCTGTCTTCGACAGCAGCTTGGAGACCACGCCGACGGCTTTCGAGGCGTCGTCGACATGGATCACGCCATGCTCGTATTCGGGCGCGATCTTCAGCGCGGTGTGTTTCTTCGAGGTGGTCGCGCCGCCGATCAGCAACGGCAGATCGAAGCCCTGCCGCTTCATCTCGGCGGCGACGTCGACCATCCGGTCCAGCGAGGGCGTGATCAGCCCCGACAGCCCGATGATATCGGCCTTTTCTTCCTTGGCCTTGGCAAGGATGTCCTCTGTGGGCACCATCACGCCCAGATCCACCACGTCGTAATTGTTGCATTGCAGCACGACGCCGACGATGTTCTTGCCGATATCATGCACGTCGCCCTTCACCGTGGCCATGACCACCTTGCCCTTGGCCGAGGTGTCGCCCTGAAGCCGCTTTTCCTCTTCCATGTAGGGCAGCAGATGCGCCACGGCGGTCTTCATGACCCGCGCCGATTTCACCACCTGCGGCAGGAACATCTTGCCCGCCCCGAAGAGGTCGCCGACGACGTTCATGCCGTCCATCAGCGGGCCTTCGATGACGTCGAGCGGCTTGTCGGCGCGCTGGCGGCATTCCTCGGTATCGTCCACGACGTGATCGGTGATGCCATGCACCAGCGCGTGTTCAAGCCGCTTCTCGACCGCCTGCTCGCGCCACTTGGGGTCTTCCTTCTTGGTGGCCTCGCCGGATCCGCGATACTTGTCGGCGATGTCCAGAAGGCGCTCGGTCGCGTCGTCGCGGCGGTTGAACAGCACGTCCTCGACATGCTCGCGCAGCTCGTCGGGAATGTCGTCATAGACGGTGATCTGCCCGGCATTGACGATCGCCATGTCCAGCCCCAGCGGGATGGCATGGTAGAGGAACGCCGAATGCATCGCCTCGCGCACCGGGTCGTTGCCGCGAAAGCTGAACGACACGTTCGACAGCCCGCCAGAGATATGGGTGTCGGGCATGTCGGCCTTGATCAGCTTGATCGCGTCGAAGAAGGCGTTGGCGTAATCGTTGTGCTCCTCGATGCCGGTGCCGATCGCGAAGATGTTGGGATCGAAGATGATGTCCCACGGCTCGAAACCCGCCTTCTGAGTCAGCAGGTCGTAGGACCGGCGGCAGATCTCGTACTTGTGCTGCGCGGTCTCGGCCTGCCCGCCCTCATCAAAAGCCATGACGACCACCGCCGCGCCGTAGCGCCGCACCGTGCGCGCCTGTTCGAGAAACGCCTCTTCGCCTTCCTTCAGCGAGATCGAGTTGACGACCGAGCGACCCTGGATGCATTTCAGACCGGCCTCGATCACCTCGAACTTGGAACTGTCGACCATCACCGGCACGCGGCTGATATCGGGTTCCGACGCGATCAGGTTGAGGAAGGTGATCATCGCCTCTTTCGAATCGAGCAGCCCCTCGTCCATGTTGACGTCGATGATCTGCGCGCCGTTCTCGACCTGGGCGCGCGCCACGTCGAGCGCGCCGTCGTAATCGCCGTTCATGATCAGCTTCTTGAAGCGGGCCGACCCGGTGACATTGGTTCGCTCGCCGATATTGATGAAACTGGAAACGCCGGTGGTCATGCCGCGTCCTCCCCTGTTGCGATCCCCGCCGCCTCGAACATTTCCAGACCGCTCAGCCGCATGCGGCGCACTGTGTCCGGAATGGCACGGGGTGTCTTGCCTTCGACCGACGCGGCGATGGCGCGAATGTGATCGGGCGTCGTGCCGCAGCAGCCGCCGACGATGTTGACGAGGCCCGAATCGGCCCATTCGCCGATATGCTTCGCGGTTTCCTCGGGCTGCTCGTCATAGCCGCCCATCTCGTTCGGCAGGCCCGCATTGGGATAGGCGCTGACGCGGGTGTCGGCCACTTCCGACAGGGTGCGCACGTGCTGGCGCATCTCGCCCGCGCCCAGCGCACAGTTGAGCCCGATGGAGAACGGGCGCGCATGGCTCATCGAGACCCAGAACGCCTCTGGCGTCTGGCCGGTCAGCGTGCGCCCCGACCGGTCTGTGATGGTGCCCGAGATCATCAGCGGCGGCACTTCGAGCCCCTCGTCGGCGAGGCTGTCGATGGCGAAAAGTGCTGCCTTGGCGTTGAGCGTGTCGAAGATCGTCTCGACCAGGATCAGGTCGCAGCCTGCTTCGATCAGCGCGCGCGCGGCGTCGCCATACGCTTTCGCCAGATCGTCGAAGGTCACCGCGCGAAAGCCGGGGTCGTTCACATCCGGGCTGATCGACGCGGTGCGATTCGTCGGCCCGATGCCGCCGGCAACCCAGCGCGGGCGTTCGGGCGTCGAGGCATCGTCGGCGGCCTCGCGCGCAAGGCGTACACTTTCCGCGTTCATTTCGTACACGATGTCCTCCATGCCGTAATCGGCCTGGCTGATCGCGTTGGCCCCGAAGGTGTTGGTGCACAGGATGTCCGCGCCCGCCTCCAGAAAATCCGCGTGGATCTTGCGGATCATCTCGGGCTGCGTCAGGCTCAACAACTCGTTGTTGCCGCCCACATCATGCGGGTGATCGGCAAAGCGCTCGCCGCGATATGTGGCCTCGTCCGGGCTTTCATTCTGGATCATGGTGCCCATCGCCCCGTCGAGCACAAGGATGCGCTTGGCGGCGTGGTCTCTGATATCGGCTGTCATCGGAATAATGTCCTCTCGTCTCGCGGATCAGGCAGCGACGGCCTTCGCCGGCCCAACCGGAATACCTAGCGCCCGACATATGGCAAGCGACAGATCGGGCTTGTTCAAGGTATAGAAGTGAAACGCGTCAATACCAGCGTCTATCATGCGCTGACACTGCTGCGCCGCAAGATAGGTGGCCACCATGGCGTGCATGTCGGGCGCCTCGTCGAGGCCCGCGAACATCTCTTCCATCCAGTCCGGAATAGAGGCGCCGCAGCCTTCGGAAAATCTCTTTATCGACGCGAAGTTGGCCACCGGCATGATGCCCGGCACGATCGGGGCGGTGATGCCCGCCGCCCGCGCCCGGTCGATGAAGCGCAGGACGGTGTCCGTCTCGAAGGCGTATTGCGTGATCGCGCAGTTCGCGCCGGCATCCAGCTTGCGCTTGAGGTGGTCGATATCGCCCTGGGCGCTCGACGCCTCGGGATGCACTTCCGGGTAGGCGGCGACGGCGATGTCGAAATCCGCCACTTTCCGCAGGCCAGCGGCCAGTTCGGCGGCGTCGTGATACCCGTCCTCGGCCAGCGTCTCGCCCTCGGGCAGGTCGCCGCGCAGCGCGACGATGCGGCGGATCCCGCTGTCCCACAGCGCCCGCGCCTGCGCGTCGACCTCGGCGCGCGACGCGCCCACACAGGTCAGGTGATGCGCCACGGGCAAGCCGGTGCTTTGCGCCACCATCCGCACCACGCGCGCGGTGCGTTCGCGGGTGCCGCCGCCGGCCCCGTAGGTGACAGAGAAATATTCCGGCCCGACCTCGGCGAGGCGACCCGCGGCCTTGTTCAGCGTCTCGAGACCCGCATCCGTCTTGGGCGGGAACAATTCGAACGATACGTCGATCTGGTGATCGGGAATTGGCCCGGTCATCGATAGCACTCCATCTGTGGAAACAACGCGGTAACCGGGCAAGCCCTGTCGCGGACCTGCCCGGCGATACCGGTTCAGGCAGGCTTGCGGAAGGTCTGGATGCCCCAGGCCAGATGCCCGGCATCGGCGGCCTTGACCCAGTTCTCCAGCCCGACGGCCATCTTGTCGAGATACTCGGCAGAGCTGCCGTTCTCGCGCAGCCGCTCGTAGTTGGCCAGCAACTCTTCGCGGACACGCGCGTAGTGATTGCGCAGCTGCCCGGTCATGTCGTCCTGCTCGACCACCTCGAACCCAAGCGCCTCGGCCACTTCGCGGTAGAACCGCATCGACCCCAGGCTGTTGAGCTGCAGCCGGTCATAGACGGGTTGCAGGACGCCCGGCGGCACGTCGTCGGCCTGCATCGGGTCGGTAAAGATCAGGTGTCCGCCGGGCTTGAGCACCCGGAACGCCTCGGCCATCACCTTGTCGCGCTGATCGGAATGCAGGAAGCTGTCCTGGCTCCAGACCACGTCGAAGGTGCCATCTTCTTCGGGCACATCCTCGAACACCCCGTGCCGGACATTGATCTTGTTGCCCAGCTTGGCCGCGCGGATCTTGCCGAGATTGTACTCGTTCTGGGTCTCGGAAATGTTCAGGCACACCGCGTTGGCGCCGGTTTCGCGCACCAGCGTCCGCATCGCCCCGCCATAGCCGGCGCCCATGTCCAGAACGCGGCTCGCCTCGGACAGCCCGGGCAGGCGCTTGACCATCGCGGCGATGGTCAGGTCGCTGGCCATGCGGATGTCGTCGGTGGTGTCGTAAAGACCGATATGCAGGTCCTCGCCGCCCCAGATCGTCGAATAGAACGTGTCGGCGTCGTCGCTGTCGTAGTAATCCTCGGTGACGTCGCGGATATCGGTCTTGCCGTCTTCCTTGACGCCGCCCCACCGCACCAGGTGAAGCGCGGATTTCTCGGCCACGTGGATGAAGAAATCGGGCTCTTCCTCGGCATAGGTTTCCTGGAAGTCGCCATAGGTGCGCACCCGCTCGAAGCCGGCCTCGTTCAGCAGGCGACGGACATAGTTCTTGCGGATCGGGCACATGTTGAGGGTGTACTGCTCACCGTCGGGAAAGCTGTAGACCATCCGGCACAGGCCCTCGTCGACATGGCTCGGCTCGGCCGTCACCTTGTCGCCGCAATAGTAGAACTTGTGCTTGGTCGAAAAGCCTTGATCGAGCATCGCGTCATAGTTGCGCTGGTCGAGGATCAGGATGCCGTCATGCTTGAGCGCGGCGTAGAATTCGGCCAGTGCGCGGCGGCGGTCCTTTTCCTCGTGCAGATGGGTGAAGGAATTGCCGAGGCAGATGATCGCGTCATACTTGCCCTGGATGTCGCGGTTCAGCCACCGCCAGTCGGCATGCGCGGTCTTCAGGATCAGCCCGCGGGCCTGTCCGTTCTGGAACGCCTTGGCCACCATGTTGGCAGAGCCGTCGGCGGCCGTGACATCGAAGCCGGCTTCGGTCAGACGGACGGAATGAAACCCTGTGCCGCACGCCACGTCTAGGACGCGCTCCTTGCCGCGGGCGCGCAGGATGTCGATGAAGAACTGCCCTTCGCTTTCGGCGCGGGCGCGCCAGTCGATCAGCTCGTCCCACTTGTCCACGAAGGTCCGGACGTATTCCTTGCGATAATGATCGGTTTCACGATCTGCCAGCGGATCGTCGCCATAGACCTGTTCGGTCCGTTCAAGTTCCGCACTGTTGGTATGTAGGTCTGCCATGCGTCTCGTCGCTCCTTGTCACGCTCAATCCTTCAGCGCACCCCCCTTGGGGAAACGCTGCTCTCGCCCGCCCGTTGCGCACCCTTCATGGGGCGGTCCGAGCGTTCACCAAATTGTTCTAATCTGGCCCGTCCTCTCGGACGACCTTGGGCGCGGCCGGATTGTCTCCGGTTCATACTTGCGGCAGCGGCTAGATGGGTCGTCTGATCTAAGCATCGCCTGCTGCCAACGCCAAACTGCGAGGACCTTCACACAGCTTTGACGACAATTCAAGTTCTGTATGCGACAATTTGGTAGACTTTGGTAGCGACAGGGGGCAGAGCAATGATTTGCAAAGCAAACAATCATATTCGCGCAGCCATGATGCCGAATCACGCAACGTGAAAACATGCCGGATGGCCTGTCACCGTCCGGATGTCGGCATTTTCAGCGCCCGCGCGGGGATCGAATCCGCCGCGGGGCACGACGGCGCAGTCGCCTTCAGGATGTGGCGCGCTCGACGCCTTCGGTGATCGCGGCGCGCAATTTGCGCTCCAGCGAGGCACGCTTGCTTTCCGAATGGAACTTCAGACCGAACATGTCCTTGACGTAGAAGGTATCGACCACCTTTTCGCCGAATGTCGCGATCACCGCGGACGCGATATAGACGTTGGACGCCGCAAGCGTGCGCGTCAGATCGTATAGCAGGCCGGGCCGGTCGCGGGTGTCGACCTCGATGATCGTGTAGACCTCGGATCCTTCGTTGTCGAAGGTGATATGCGTGGGCACGCGGAACGCGCGTTCGCGTCTCCTCAGCTTTTCGCGCGACTTGATCGCCTCGCGCGGCACCACCTCGCCCTGAAGCGTCTTGTGGATCATCTGGCGCAGACGCGGCAGGCGCTCGGACTCGAACGGGTGGCCTTCATTGTCCTGGATCCAGAAGACCGCGGTCGCGAAGCCGTCCTTGGTGGTGTAGGTGCGCGCATCCACCACATTCGCGCCCACCAGTGCCAGCGCCCCGGCGAGGCGCGAGAAGATGCCGGGATGATCGGCCAGCGCGAAACAGGCGCGGGTGGCGTCGCGATCCTCGTCGATCGCAAGGTCGATGCCGATCTCGTCATCCTGCAGCGACCACAGAAGCCGCGCTAAGATCACGTGCGCGGTGACATGCAGCCCTTGCCAGTAGGGCGGATAATGCCGGTTGATTTCCTGTTTCAGGTGGCGCGGATCCCAGTCAGACAGCGCCGCGCGCAGGTTGCGCTTGGCATCGGCGCCGCGCTGCTCGCGGGTGATCGCCTCGAACCCGTCCTCCAGCACGCGGCGCGTCTGGCGGTAAAGCGCGCGAAACAGCGACGCCTTCCAGTTGTTCCACGTGCCGGGGCCGACGCCGCGAATGTCGCACACCGTCAGCAGCAGCAGCAGATCCAGCCGTTCGCGCGTCTTCACCGCCTTGGCAAAGTCGCGCACGGTGCGCGGATCGGCGATGTCGCGTTTCTGCGCCATATCCGACATCAGCAGATGATAACGCACCAGCCATTCGGCGGTGTCGACCTCGCGCGGCTTGAGGCCCAGCCGCGGCGCCACCCGCCGGGTGATGCGCGCCCCAAGGATCGAGTGATCCTCGTCGCGCCCCTTGCCGATATCGTGCATCAGCAGCGCCACGTAAAGAACCCGGCGGTTCACCCCCTCCTTCAAGATCGAGGACGAGACGGGCAGCTCCTCGATCAGTTCGCGCCGCTCGATCTGCGCCAGATGCGAGATGCACTGGATGATGTGTTCGTCCACCGTGTAATGGTGATACATGTTGAACTGCATCATCGCGACGACGGGCTGAAACTCCGGCAGGAAGGCCGACAGCACCCCCAGCTCGTTCATGCGCCGCAGCGCGCGTTCCGGGTTGCCGTGCTTCAGCAGCAGATCGAGAAACAGCCGGGCCGCGCGCGGGTCGTTGCGCATCTTGGCGTCGATCAGGTGCAGGTTCGCGGTGACCAGAAGCATCGCGTCGGGGTGGATCAGCAGGCCGGTGCGCAACGCCTCTTCGAACAGCCGCAGCAGGTTCAGCGGGTCGGTCAGGAACGCATCCTCGTCTTCGACGGCGAGTCGGCCGTTGATCTCGACATACCCTGCCTTGAGCTTCTTGCGCCGTTTCAAAAGGCGCTGCAGCAGCGGTTCGGATTTCAGATGCGAGGCTTCCAGCTTGGTCAGGAACATCCGTGTCAGATCGCCGACGGAGGTCGCGTGGCGGAAGTAATCCTGCATGAAGATCTCGACCCCGCGCCGCGCCGAGGTGTCCTTGTAGCCCATGCGATCGGCCACCTCGACCTGCATGTCGAAGGTCAGCTGCTCGTTGGGCCGTCCCGCGATCAGGTGCAGGTGACAGCGCACCGCCCAAAGAAAGGTCTCGGCGCGCAGGAAGGTGCTGAACTCGTCGCGGCTGAACATCCCCAGGGCCATCAACTCGCTCACATCCTTCACCCCGTGCTGGTATTTCGCGATCCAGAACAGCGATTGCAGGTCGCGCAGCCCGCCCTTGCCCTCCTTGACGTTGGGCTCGACCATGTAGCGCTCGCCCAGCTTCTCGTGGCGCGCGTCGCGCTCTTCGAGCTTGGCCTCGGTGAACGCGCGCTCGCTGCCGCTGAAAAGATCGTCCTGCAGGCGCTGGTTGAGCCTGCGCGCAAGGCTTTCATCGCCCACCAGAAAGCGGTTTTCCAGAAGCGCCGTGCGGATGGTGAAATCCTCGGCCCCGAGGCGCAGGCAATCGCGGATCGTGCGGCTGGCATGCCCCACCTTCAGCCGCAGATCCCACAGGATGTACAGCATGCTCTCGATGACGCTCTCGGCCCAGGGCGTGATCTTGTAGGGGGTCAGGAACAGCAGATCGACATCCGATTGCGGGGCCATTTCCCCGCGCCCGTAGCCGCCGACGGCGAAGAGCGCGAGGCGCTCGGACTCGGTCGGATTGTGCAGCGGATGCATGACCCGCGTCGCCAGCTCGAGCGCCATCAGGATCACGCAATCGGTCAGCCAGCAATATGCGCGGGTGACGGGACGCGCGTCGAACGGGCGCTTGGCGAACGCCGCCGCGATGGCGGCGCGGCCCGTCTTCATGCGCCTCCCAAGGATCTCGACCGCCGCGCGGCGCAGGGCCGTGCGATCGCTGCCCGCGTCCGCGACGGCCCGGTCCAGCTCTGCCTCGGCAGCGGCGTGGTCGAATATCTCGCGCGCCGGACAGATCATGTCGTCCGGACGGTTCATGGTCAGGGTCATGTCAGGGACCGCTGGCAGGTCTCAAAACCCGGCCCCGCCAAAGCCCTGCGGCGCGGGCGACAGGATCCTGACCGCCTCGTTCTCGATGGTCGCCACGGCAAGGCCACGCTCGTTGGTGCCATCCGGGCGCAGGCGGAAGACGCCGTTCACGCCCTTGAACCCGGCCGATTGCGTCAGCCCCGCGCGGCCCAGGCCTTGTCCGGACTTCACAAGCGCCCCGACCGCGGCGATCCCGTCATAGGCCAGCCCGGCAAGCGGATGCGGGGTGGAGCCGTGCGCGCTTTGAAACCGGCTCTGGAACCGCGCCGAGCGGTTGGGATCGGGCATCGCGAACCACCCGCCCTGCACGCCCGGCAATTGCAGCGTTTGCGGCGGCGTGTCCCAGCGGGCAAGCCCGATATATTGCAGCCGGTCCGGACCCAGACCGTTTTCCGGCAGCATCTGCGAGAAGAGCGGCAACGCCCCGGCGGTGGTCGAGGTGAGGAAGATCGCATCGGCGGATTCGGTCTCGACCGTATCGCGGATGGACGGCACGGCGTCGAGAACACCCTCCTGCGAAAACTCGTAGGCGACGCTGCCGGCAAGCGTTCCACCATTCCTCGCCACCGCCTGGTCGATCGCGGTGCGCCCCAGACGGCCCGCCAGATTGTCGGAATATACCGCGACGATGCGCGATACGTCCTGCCCCACAGCATAACCTGCCAGCCGGTTCGCGGTGTTCTGGAATGTCTGGCCCAGAACGAACAGGTTGCCCCCGGCGATCGTCGGGTTGTTGGAAAATGTCAGCACGTTGAGATCGCGGGACGCCACGGCGACCGCGACTGCGTTGGCCGATTCGGCATGGAGCGGCCCGATGATGATGCGCGCGCCATCCTCGGCGGCGTTGAGCGCGGCCTCGCGTGCCTGCGACGCCTGCCCCGCCGTGCCGTAGACCCGAAGATCGATCTCGACGCCGGAAAGATCCGCCACGGCCATGCGTGCCGCGTTCTCGAGATCGCGGGCAAGCTGTTGCTCCTGCGCGTTGGACGTGCCATGCGGCACCAGAAGCGCGACGGGGACCGCGTCGCGTGCGGGCGCCGCGCCGATGGCGCCCTGGCTCATGGGGATGGGCTCGCAGGCGGCGAGCCAGAGGATCGCGAGACATGCGACGCCCCTGGCAACCGTCATGCGGAGCAGCTTTGGAATGGCAAACATGAGATCGACGACTCCTTCGTTGCGCTGCACCATTGTCTGGCCTTCCGCCGGCGATGATACAACCGAAACCTTGCCCGATCATAAACGTCACGAAAGGCGGGTCCAGCGATGAATCCCGACACGCAGAAACTGGCCGCCGGGCTTTACCTGATCGCCACGCCGATCGGGGCGGCGCGCGACATCACGCTGCGCGCGCTCGACATCCTGACGGCGGCAGATGTACTGGTAGCCGAAGACACGCGCAGCCTGCGGCGCCTGATGGACATTCACGCGATCCCGGTGGGCGACCGGCCGCTCTGGCCCTATCACGATCACAACGGCGCCCGCATGCGCCCCAGGATCATGGCCGCGCTCGCGGCGGGCAAATCGGTGGTCTACGCGTCCGAGGCCGGCACGCCGATGGTCGCCGATCCCGGTTTTGATCTGGGGCGCGCGGCGGTGGCCGACGGGCATCCGCTGATCTCCGCGCCGGGCCCGTCGGCGGCGGTCACCGCATTGACCGTGTCAGGCCTGCCGACCGACCGCTTTCTCTTCGCCGGATTCCTGCCCAGCACCTCGGGCAAGCGCAAGACGGTGTTGGCGGACCTCTCCGAGGTGCCCGCGACGCTGGTCCTTTACGAATCACCCAAACGGATCGACGCGATGCTGCGCGATGCGGCAGAGGTTCTGGGGGCCGATCGCCCGGCCGCTCTTTGCCGCGAATTGACCAAGAAATTCGAGGAAGTGCGACGCGGCACCCTCGCAGAACTGGCAGAAGGCTGCGCAGTCACGCCACCCAAGGGCGAGATCGTGGTGGTGCTGGGGCGCGGATCTTCGCAGGATGTTAAGGAAATCGATCTAGACAGGTCGCTGCAGGCCGCCTTGCAGGACCTTTCGGTTCGGGATGCGGCGGATCAGGTGGCGGCACGTTTGCGGCTGCCGCGGCGCCGCGTCTATCAGCGGGCGCTCGAATTGGCGACGAAGAACGAGGCCGGATGAGACAACCATTTTTCCAACCCGTGGCACCGGTGGTGCACGCTGCGCGCGCGGCATCTTGCGGGCCTCGCCGTGACCGCGGGCAGCGGGCACATCTTTCCGGGTTGGCTGCAGAAGACATCGCGTTGCGCGGCTACGCGGCCCGCGGCGCACAGGTGCTGACACGTCGCTGGCGCGGCAGGGGCGGCGAAATCGATCTCGTGCTGTGGGACGCCGACACGTACGTCTTTTGCGAAGTGAAGAAAGCCGCGAGTTTCGATCTGGCGTTGAACCGGGTCAGGCCCGGACAGATCCGGCGGATCTTCGATTCCGCGTGCGAATATCTCGGGCGGACGCCCGAAGGACAGCTTGCCCCGGTCCGCTTCGATCTCGCACTCGTCGACGTGGCGGGCGATCTGCGCATCGTGGAAAATGCGTTCGGTGATTTCTGAATTGCACCTTGCCGGCCCATGCCGCATGTAAATGCCGGCAACAGATAGAGGCCGGACATGAAAATCGCGTTTCAGATGGATCCGATCGGACCGATCGACATCAATGCAGACAGCACCTTCCGCCTCGCCGAAGAGGCCCAGGCGCGCGGACACGATCTGTTCTACTACCTTCCCGAACGACTGGCCTATGACGAAGGGCGCGTGACGGCCCGCGGCTGGCCCCTGCAGGTGCAACGCGTCGCAGGGGACCATTTCACGCTCGGCGAAGAGCGGACCGTCGATCTGGCAGAATTCGACGTGGTCATGCTTCGGCAGGATCCGCCCTTCGACATGTTCTACATCACCACCACGCATCTGCTGGATCGCCTGAGCCCCCGGACGCTGGTGGTCAACGACCCGTTCTGGGTGCGCAACTACCCCGAGAAACTTCTCATTCTCGACTTTCCCGATCTCATGCCGCCGACGACCATCGCGCGCGATATCGCCACGCTGCGCGCGTTTCGGGCCCGACACGGCGATGTCATCCTCAAACCGCTTTACGGCAATGGCGGCGCAGGGGTGTTTCACCTGCCGCAATCCGACCGCAATCTGGCCAGCCTGCACGAGATGTTCACCGGCCTCAGCCGCGAGCCGCTGATCGCGCAGAAATACCTTTCGGCCGTAAGCCGCGGCGACAAGCGGGTGATCCTCGTGGATGGCGAACCCATCGGGGCCATCAACAGGATCCCTGCAGAGGGCGAGACACGCTCGAACATGCATGTCGGCGGGCGCGCCGAAAAGGTCGAGATGACCGATCACGATCTCGAGATCTGCGCGCGCATCGGCCCGCTTCTGCGCGAAAAGGGCCAGATCTTCGTGGGCATCGACGTGATCGGCGACAACCTGACCGAGATCAACGTCACCTCGCCCACCGGATTGCAGGAGCTCGAACGCTTCGACGGCACGAACGGCGCGGGCCTGATCTGGGACGCGATCGAGGCGCGGCGGGCATGAGCCTGCGTCGCAGCGTTCTGAACCTTGCGCTGCGACTGATGGAAAAACCGCATCTTGCACGGGCGCGCGATCCGGAGCGCCTGCGCGACGGGTTCGAGCGCAAGGCGAAGTTCTGGTTCCGCCCGCCCCGAGGCAGCCGGTTCGAGGCAGACGGATGCAGCGAGATGGAGGTAACGTGGGCGCTCGGTCCCGGCGTCGCGTGCGACAGCGGACCGGCGATTCTCTACTTCCACGGCGGGGGCTATGTCTTCGGGTCGCCTGCGACGCACCGGGCGATGCTGGCGCATCTTTCCGGGCTGGCGGGCTTGCCCGCCTGTCTGCCCGCTTACGGCCTCGCGCCCGAGCACCCCTTCCCCCGCGCCGTCGAGGATGGTCTGGCCGCCCTCGCGGCGCTGCGCGACCATCCCGGCGGGGTGATCCTTGGCGGCGACAGCGCCGGCGGCGGGCTTGCCCTTGCGGTGCTGGCCGAGACGTTGCGGCAGGGCGGGCGCCGGCCGCGCGGGCTTTTTGCCTTCTCGCCCCTGACCGACCTCACCTTTTCCGGCGACAGCCTGCGCCGCAACGCACGCGCCGACGTGATGCTGCCGGCACACCGAGCCGGCGAGATGGCGCAGCTTTATCTGCGGGGCACCGATTCGCGCGATCCGCGCGCCTCGCCGCTCTTCGCGGCGTTCGCCGGCGCGGGGCCGGTCTGGCTGACAGCCAGTGACAGCGAGATCCTGCTCGACGACACCCGACGGATGACGACGCGGCTGCGCGCCGACGGTGTCGAGGTCACCGAGGTATTGCGCCACGAGCTGCCGCATGTCTGGCCGATGTTCCACGGCCTCGTGCCCGAGGCGGATGACACCCTGCGCGATCTCGCGGCGTGGCTCAGGTCTCTTTCATCCCGCCCAGACGAAAACTGACCGCCTCGGCCACGTGCGGCTGACACATGGCATCCGAGCCGTCGAGATCGGCGATGGTACGCGCAACGCGCAGGATCCGGTGATAGCCGCGCGCCGTCAGCCCGAACCGCTCGGCCACGCGGGCGATCAGCGCGCGGCTTTCGGCGTCGGGCTGCGCGATTTCCTCCAGCGCGCCCCCCTCGGCATCGGCATTCAGCCGAAGACCGGGCGTCGACGCGAACCGCGCCTGCTGAACCGCGCGCGCCGCGCACACACGTGCCGCCACCGCGGCCGAGCTGTCCCCCGAGGCGGGCAGATCGAGATCGGTGAAGGCCACGGGCGGCACCTCGACGCGCAGATCGAACCGGTCCAGGAGCGGCCCGGAAATCCGTCCCATGTAGTCGTTGCCACATTCAGGCGCCCTCGCGCAGGCCCGCGCGGGATCGCTCATGTACCCGCATTTGCAGGGGTTCGCGGCCGCCACCAGCATGAAACGGCACGGATATTTCACATGCGCGTTGGCGCGCGCAATGATGACCTCGCCGGTCTCGACAGGTTGACGCAGCGTTTCCAGCACCGGGCGAGAAAATTCCGGGAACTCGTCCATGAAAAGCACGCCGTTATGGGCAAGGCTGATCTCGCCGGGTGCGGCACGGCGCCCGCCGCCGACGATCGCCGCCATCGAGGCGGTGTGGTGCGGTTCGCGAAACGGGCGGTCGCGGCTGATCCCGCCTTCGCTGAGCAGCCCGGCCAGCGAATGGATCATCGACGTCTCGAGCGCTTCGGGCGCGGTGAGCGGCGGCATGATGCCGGGCAGTCGCGCCGCCAGCATGGATTTGCCCGACCCCGGCGTGCCCACCATCATCAGGTGATGACGCCCCGCCGCGGCGATCTCCAGCGCGCGCTTGGCGCGTTCCTGCCCCTTGACGTCGCGCAGATCGCGCCCCACCGGGGCGGCGGCCACCTCGCCCGGCTCGGCGCAGGGCAGAAGCGCCTGCCCGGTATAGTGGCGCACGACATCCGCGAGGGTATCCGCGCCGATCACCTGCGCAGCCCCCACCCAGGCCGCTTCGCCCCCCGAGGCGCGCGGGCAAAGCAGCATGCGGTTGTCGGCGGCCGCGGCCATTGCCGCCGGCAGCGCGCCGATCACCGGCACCAGCGTGCCGTCGAGCGACAACTCGCCGAGGGCGGTCGTGCCCTCGACCGCGTCGCGCGGGATGATTTCCAGCGCGGCGAGCACCGCGATGGCGATCGGCAGGTCGAAATGGCTGCCTTCCTTGGGCAGATCCGCCGGCGACAGGTTCACGGTTATGCGCCGCGACGGCATGGCGATCGCCATCGACGACAGTGCGGTACGCACCCGGTCGCGCGCCTCGGACACGGCCTTGTCGGGCAGCCCGACGATGGAGAAGGCCGGCATGCCCGGCGTGACGGCGCATTGCACCTCGACGGCGCGTGCCTCGACACCTTCGAAAGCCACGGTATAGGCGCGTGCGACCATGCGGGTCCCTTTGTCATGCTTGGTAAATGATTAGGGCACCACGCGTTTAGGAATGGTTAATGCGGTATTAGCGATTTCGGTGCATTCCGCGTTTTCGCCGCGCGGCGTTTCCACCGAAGGTCTCTGCAGGCGGCCGCGCGCCTCACTGGCGCATGGTCAACGCGTCCGACAGCTCCCCGAACAGCGCCTTGCGTTCCGTTTCCGACAGGAACGCGCCGATCTCCACCTCGCGCCCGCCACCCTTCAGGGTGATGTAATGCTCGACCGGGCCGCCCCGGGGATGCATCTCGACCTTTGCCCAGTATCGGTTGCAATCCCATTCCTGCGTGTCGCCGCGCGGGTTGGTGCGCACCAGATGCACCTCGTCGGGGGCGATGGTCAGCACTTCGCTCAGGCGTGCGGTACGGTAGCTGTGCTCGAGCGCCCACCAGATACCGCCCACGGCCGCCATCAGGAACGGCAGCAGCCCCCACAGCACGGCCGAGCCGAGAACCGAGAAAAGCGGCAGCGTGATCAGCGCGAAGGTGATCAGCAGGAACGCGGCGAAACCCCGGCGCGACAGCGACCTGTGCGGCCAGAGCGACAGCGTGGTATCCTGCGAGGCACCGTTCGGGGCGTGGGTCCATTCATACGGCATGACGGAATGTTTAGCCCGCTTGCGGGAAATGAAAAGATGCGCGGAGGGCCTGTAAGCCGGATTCTGTCCAGGGGTCGCCCCCTTGGATGACCATTCATCTCGACGCATGGTCACCCATGCGCCTCTGGCTGCCAACCCGGACCGCCGGGCCAAGACGTGCCTGCGGGCGATCGGTTGCCCGACCTGCCCCCGCGTGCGGTCCCTATTTGGCATTGCTCCCGGTGGGGCTTGCCGTGCCGGTCCGGTTGCCCGTCCCGCGGTGAGCTCTTACCTCACCGTTTCATCCTTACCCCGGCACATGGCCGGGGCGGTCTGTTTTCTGTGGCGCTTTCCCTCGGGTTGCCCCGGCCGGGCGTTACCCGGCACCGTTGTCTTGTGGAGTCCGGACTTTCCTCGACAGGCTGACGCCCGCCGCGGCCATCCAACCCTCCGCGCACCGTCCCGCTTAGGCGGTCGCGATGTCGCGGTCAACGGGGAAGCGGGCGGCAAGATCTGCGATCAGCGCGCAATCCCGATCCACGAGCGGCCCGGACGCGTACGGGCGAAAGCGCAGGCGAAACGCCCGCAGGAGGTCGCAGGCATTCACCGCGCCCTGCAGGCGGTAGCCGAAGGCGTGGGCGTCGCGCAGGAAATCCTCTCTCGACACCGCGCCCGCGGCACCTTCGCGTGGCCAGACCGACAGGCCCTGACGGGCCAGCCTGCGCCAGTCGAAGCGCGGGCCGGGATCGGACTTGCGCAGCGGGGCCATGTCGGAATGGCCGATGACCCGCTCCGGCGCGATCCGCCAGCGCCGCATCACGCCCGCCATCAGATCCTCCAGCGCCGTCATCTGCGGGTGGGAATAGGGCTGATCGCCGGGATTGGCCAGCTCGATCCCGATCGACCGTGAATTGACGTCGGTCACCGCGCCCCACTGCCCGGCCCCGGCATGCCAGGCGCGCATCGCCTCCTCGACAAGCTGCCAGACGCGGCCTCGCGCATCGATCAGGTAATGCGCCGAGACCTCGGCACCGGGATCGCACAGCCGGTCAAGTGCGGCCCCGGTCGTGCGCATGGCGGTGTGATGCAGCACGATCAGATCGGGACGTGCGCCGCCCCGCCGCGGCCCGGAATTGGGCGAGGGGTGCCAGATCACCGCAGGATCAATCGGCGACCGCCCGCCGGTAAGGGGCGGGATCCCAGCCACAGGCATAGCCATCGCCATCGGGATCCAGCGCCTGGCGATCACGCTCGGGCCCGCCCTGGCTCAGGAACGCGATCTGCGCCTTGTCGGGCGACGAGAACTGCGCGCAATTGCGCGCCGAACGATTCTCCAGGTTGATCCCGATCCGGTTGTAGATCTGGGTGCCCTTGGGATGCGTGCTGGCCAGCGCGTAGGCCACGATATTGGGGCCGACATCGCCGGGCCGGCTGCCGATCTCCTGGGGCTGGACCACCTCGTAACGCGCGCGGTTGCGGGCGATGCGCGCGGCGTCCTGCTCGATCGAGCGTTGCCGATCGACCGCCTCGAAATCGTTCTCGCGCGATATGCCCTCGGCATTCGCCACCCCGCCTTGCGGGGTCGAGGTGTCTTGCCGCATCATGTCCTCGCCCGACCCGGTCGCGGCAAGCGCCGCCTGCGCGTCGGCGGCGATGCGCGACGCCTCGGCATCGGGGGAGAGCGCGCTCAGCGGCTCGGACGAGACGGCGTCGGGGGCCTGCAAGCCGCCGCCCGACAGTTCCGCGTCCCGCGCGGCGCTGTCAACCTCGCGGTAGTCGTCAAAGGGCACCGCCGGGGCGCAAGCCCCGAGCAGCGTCATCATCATCACCCCAAGCGTGACGCGCATGTCTTTCATCCTGCTTCGATCCCTGATCATCGATTACCACCATTTCGCGGGCTTGGCCACGAACCCGGCGGCCGCTTCCAGCGCGTAGGCGGTGTTCAGCAGATCGCCCTCTTCCCAAGGCCGCCCGATCAGTTGCAGGCCAAGCGGCAGCCCGCGGCTATCCAGCCCCGTCGGCACGGAAATGCCCGGCAGCCCCGCAAGGTTCACCGTCACCGTGAACACGTCGTTGAGATACATCTGCACCGGATCGGCCTCGGTCATCTCGCCCAGGCCGAAGGCGGCGCTTGGCGTGGCCGGGGTCAGGATGGCGTCGACACCGGCGGCGAAGGCCTCGTCGAAATCGCGCTTGATGAGGGTGCGCACCTTGCGCGCGCGGTTGTAATAGGCGTCATAGAACCCCGCCGACAGCACGTAGGTGCCGACCATCACGCGGCGCTGCACTTCCGCGCCGAAGCCCTCGGCGCGGGTCTTCTCGTACATCTCGGTGATGCCGTCGCCCTGTGCCAGATGCGCCCGGTGGCCGTACCGCACCCCGTCATATCGCGCGAGGTTCGAGGACGCCTCGGCGGGTGCGATCACGTAATAGGCGGGCAGCGCGTATTTCGTGTGCGGCAGCGAGATGTCGCGGATCTCGGCCCCGGCCGCTTTCAGCATCGCGGTCCCTTCCGCCCAGAGATCGCTGATTTCCTGCGGCATGCCGTCGATGCGGTACTCCTCGGGAATGCCGATCACCTTGCCGCGGATGTCGCCGGTCAGCATCGCCTCGAAATCCGGCACGGGGATATCGGCGGATGTGCTGTCCCTGGGGTCGTGCCCGCACATCGCGGCCAGCATGATCGCCGCATCGCGCACGGATTTCGTCATCGGCCCCGCCTGATCGAGCGACGAGGCGAAGGCGACGATCCCCCACCGCGAACACCGCCCGTAGGTGGGCTTGATGCCGGTGATGCCTGTAAAGGCGGCGGGCTGGCGGATCGACCCGCCGGTATCGGTGCCCGTAGCGCCGAGGCAGAGATCGGCGGCCACGGCACTGGCCGACCCGCCCGAGGACCCGCCCGGGGTCAGCTCCGCGTCGTCGCCCGCGCGGCGCCACGGGTTGACCGCGTTGCCGTAGACGCTCGTCTCGTTCGACGAGCCCATGGCGAACTCGTCCATGTTGAGCTTGCCGATCATCACCGCTCCGGCATCGAAAAGCTGCTGCGTGACGGTCGACTCGTATTCCGGACGGAACCCGTCAAGGATGCGGCTGGCGGCCTGGGTGCCGACGCCGCGCGTGCAGAACAGATCCTTGATCCCCAGCGGAATGCCGCACAGCGACGGGGCATCCCCGGCCTTGATCCGCGTGTCGGCGGCCTGTGCCTGCTCGCGTGCGAGATCGGCCGTGTCGTGGACCACGGCATTGAGCGTGGACGCCCCCTGCGCGGCCGTCAGGCACGCCTCGGTCAGATCCACGCTGGTGACGTCGCCGCGGCGCAGCGCCTCGCGGGCCTCGGCGATCGTCAGGGTATTGAGATCGCCCATCACTCGACCACCTTCGGCACGGCAAAGAACCCTTCGCGCGCGTCGGGGGCGTTCGACAGGATCCTGTCCTGCTGGTCGCCCTCGGTGACCACGTCCGCGCGGCGCTTCAATCGCTGTGGCGTGACGCTCGTCATCGGCTCGACGCCTGTCACATCCACCTCGTTCAACTGCTCGATGAATCCGAGGATCGTGTTGAATTCCTGCGCCAGCCCCGGCAGCGCCGCGTCGTCCACGCGAATGCGCGCGAGCTTGGCCACCTTGGCGGCGGTTTCCACGTCGATCGACATGAGCCTCTCCTCTTGTCCGTTCCGCCCGCGTTTAGCGTCCGCGCGGTGAGGGTGCAAGACGCAGGTCGCACCCCTTTATTCCGCCGGCAGGCTTGCTACTGTCGGAGCAGTGCAAATCACCGGAGGCGACGATGAAAATCACATGGCTTGGACACAGCTCTTTCCGGATCGAGATCGGCGGGCAGGTCCTGCTGATCGATCCGTGGCTGAATGGCAACCCGATGTTGCCCGAGGACGCGCATGACGCGGCCCTTAAAGACGCCACGCATATCCTGCTGACCCACGCGCATTTCGATCACGCGACCGACGTGCTGGACCTGGCGAAACAGTTGAATATCCCGATGGTCGGGCAGTTCGACCTGATGAGCCATTGGGAGGCGACCGAGCAGATCGAGGTCGTCGGCTTCAACAAGGGCGGCACGGTGGACCTGGACGGCGTCGGGGTGACCATGGTGCATGCCACCCATTCCACCAGCTTCGGCACCGATACCGGCCCGCATGTTCCGGGCAGCGAATGCGGATTCATGATCGCCGGCGAGGGGCACATGATCTATGTCTCGGGCGATACCGACGTGATGGCCGACATGAAGGTGTTCCACGACCTGCACAAGCCCGATATCGGCATCCTCTGCGCGGGCGGGCATTTCACCATGGACATGCGCCGCGCGGGCTATGCCGCGAAGACCTTCTTCAACTTCAAGACGGTGATCCCGTGCCATTACAAGACCTTCCCGCTGCTTGAACAGTCGGCGGACGCGCTGGCGGCGGCGCTGCCCGGGGTCGACGTGATCGAGCCCGAGGTGATGACGCCGATCGAGATCTGAGGCGGTGTCGGGGGCTCTGCCCCCGTCGCCCGTTCCGGGCGCCTCCCCCGGAGTATTTGGGGAAAGATGAAATCAGCTCCGGTTGCGCCGGCGCTGCGGGGTTGGCTTGGGCTTGTTCGTCTCGTCGGGGGTGGACGCGTCCTTTAGGCCCAGCTGGTCGCGTAGCACGCGGGGGCGGATCTCTTCGACCGCGCCGGGTTTCAGCTGGCCCAGCTGGAACGGCCCGTAGGACAGGCGGATGAGGCGGTTCACGCGCAGGCCGATATCCTCCATCGCGCGGCGCACTTCGCGGTTCTTGCCCTCGCGGATCGCCACGGTGATCCACGCGTTCGCCCCTTGCTGGCGGTCCAGCGTCACGGTCATCGGCTGGAAGCGTTCGCCGTCGACTGTCAGGCCGCGGCGCAGGGGTTCGAACGCAGCGTCGTCGGGCCGACCGTTGACGCGCACCCGGTAGCGGCGCAGCCAGCCGGTGGAGGGCAGTTCCAGCCTGCGCTTGAGCGCGCCGTCATTGGTCAGCAGCAACAAGCCCTCGGAGTTGAGGTCGAGCCGGCCGATGCTGACCACCCGGGGCATGTCGGCGGGCAGATCGTCGTAGATCGTCGCGCGCCCCTGTTCGTCTCGGGTGGTGGTCACGCGGCCGGTGGGCTTGTGATAGAGCCACAGGCGTGCGGGTTCCGGTGCCTCGAGCGCGCGGCCATCCACCACGACCTTGTCGTCCGGTGTCACGTTCAGCGCCGCGCGGGTGATCTTTTGTCCGTTCACCGTGACGCGCCCCGCTTCGATCAGGCGCTCGGCCTCGCGGCGGCTGGCGCGGCCCGCGCGGGCGATGACCTTGGCGATACGCTCGCCCGGCGGCGAGGAGGGGGACGTGTTCATGGCATCAGTTCATAGCCCAAAGCGGATGCGTGCAAAAGGCCCTTTGACCGGTGGTCAACCGGGTCTATGGTCCGCCACATGTCAACAAGGGGGCGAACGCGCAGCGATGGCTGAACAGGTGGGGCTTTCGATTCAGGCTTTGCTCTATCTGGGCTTCCTGTGCGGCGTGCTGGGGTTCCTCGCGCGGGACGAATTGCGGCTGCGGGTCTTCATGCTGTCGGCCAGCGCGCTTTACCTCTTCTACTATTACAACCTCGCCGCGGCGCCGCTGTGGGAGCCGGTCATCACCAATGCCGTGCTGGGCTGCGTGAACATCGCGATGATCGCCGTCATCGCGCTGGAGCGGACCACCTTCGCGATGTCGCATCATACCGAATCGCTGTTTCACCATTTCACGATGCTGACACCGGGCCAGTTCCGCAGGCTGATGAAATCCGCACGGTCCGTCACTGCCGCGGAACCGGTCAGCCTGACGCGGCAGGGTGCGCCGGTGGACCGGCTGTGGTACGTGCATCACGGTGCCGTGCAGATCGACAAGACCGGCCGCGAGGTGCGTGTCGAGGATCCCATGTTCGTGGGCGAGCTGGCCTTCATCACCGGGGCCTCGGCCAGCGCCTCGGTCACGCTGGATGCGGGGGCGCGCTACCTCGAATGGGACAGCGTGACGCTGCGCGCGATGACCCGCAAATCGCCGCGGCTGAACGTGGCGCTGCAGGCCCAGTTCAATGTCGACCTCGTGCGCAAGGTCACACGCTCGACCCCGTTGACCGTGTGAGGCCCGGCCCGGGGCACGCCCGCAAGAGGACCGGTGCGCCATGACCTTTCCCAGCCACATGACCCTGGCCCTCGCAGAGGCCCGCGCCGCCGCGGCCCGCGGCGAGGTCCCGGTGGGCGCGGTGGTGGTGGATGCGTCGGGCGCGGTCGTGGCCCGTGCCGGCAACCGCACGCGCGAGCTGGGCGATCCGACCGCGCATGCCGAGATCCTCGCGATCCGCGCCGCCTGCGCCGCGCTTGGGTCGGAACGCCTGCCGGGGCATGATCTTTACGTCACGCTGGAACCTTGCGCGATGTGCGCGGGCGCCATCGCCGCGGCGCGCATCGCGCGGCTTTACTACGGGGCGGAGGATGCCAAATCGGGCGGTGTGGCGCGCGGCGCGCGGGTGTTGGCGCAGCCGCAATCGCACCACGCGCCCGAGATCTACGACGGCATCGGCGCGCGCGCGGCCGAGGCGCTGCTGCGCGCGTTCTTCCGCGACCGGCGGGGATCAGACTAGCGTCAGATCGGCGGCGAGGAACGGGTGCTGACGGATCGCCGGGGCGACGATGGTGTCCTGCAGGATCGGCCGCAGGTTGGCGGCCAGCGTCGCGGGCATGTCCTGCAGGATCCCCTTGCGCGCGATCACGCTGATCGTGCGGGTCAGCGGTGCGATCGGCAGCCGCAACACGTCGATCTGATCGGCGAAACGGCGCGCGCGCATCAGCGCCAGCGGCGTCAGGATCGACCACCCGGCCCCCTGCCCCACCAGCGCCAGGATGGAATGGTAGCTATCCAGTTCGAACCGGTACGGCAGGCTGAGATTTTCCCGCGCCAGATGCGCCGAGATCAGCCGCCCCATGTAATGCCGCTGCGTGTACTGGATCAGCGGCAGGCGTTCGAGTTGCCCCAGCACATCGCCCCCGGGGTCGATCACCCCGCGCGGGGCGACCACGGCGAAGCCTTCGCGCAGCACCGGATGCACCTCTGTCCAGTCCGCCGCATCACCAAGCTCTGCCGCCACGATGACGTCGAGCGACCGCGCGTCAAGTTGATCGTAAAGGTCATGGCTGGCGCCGGTTTCCAGCAGGAACTGACAGCCGTCCAGCTCGCCCGCCATGTGGGTCAGAAGCTGCGGGGTCACATCCGCCTCGAGATCCTCGATCATGCCGAGGCGGAACCGCGTCAGCATCGACAGATGCGACATCGCCAGTTCGGCGCGGGCCTGCGCGGCCTCGTTCAGGATCGCCTGGCCGCGGCGGTGCATGATCTCTCCGGCCGTCGTCAGCCGGACCGGCCGCGCCTTGCGCTGCAGCAGGATCGCGCCGACCGCGGTCTCGAGATTTGTCAGTTGCTGGCTCACCGCCGAGGGGCTCGCCCCCAGCCGCCGTGCCGCGGCCGAGATCGACCGCTCGTCGGCGGCGGCCATGAACACCTCGATCCCCCAGAGAGTGATCCGCCCCGGGCTTTCGACCATGAGGGGCTTACTTGTCCATCTTCGAAAGCTTCTGCTGCAGTTCGGCAAGCTGTTTCTTGATCTCTTCGATTTCTTCCTCGGTGCCGGCCGGCGTGTCGTCGTCGTCGCTTGCGGGCATGCTGCTGCCCAGTTTCGGCAATTCGCCGCGGGTCATCGCCTTCATGAAGGCTTCCTGCTGGGCGCGCATCGCCTCCATGCCGGGCATCGCCGTCAGCGGGTTCGCCTTGGTCATGTTTTCCAGCATCTTCGACTGCCCGTCGCGCAGCATCTCGAAACTCGCCGCGAGGAATTCCGGCACCACGCTGGTCGCCTGCGTGGTGTAGCTGCGCACCAGGTCAGTCAGCACGTTGTTGGGCAGCACGCTCTGGCCGCGGCTTTCATGCTCGGCCACGATCTGCAGAAGGTATTGCCGGGTCAGGTCGTCGCCGGATTTCAGATCGATGATCTGGACGTCGCGGCCGCCGCGGATGAACTCGGCGATATCCTCCAGCGTGACGTAATCCGAGGTCTCGGTATTGTAGAGCCGCCGACTGGCGTAACGCTTGATCAGCAACGGTTTCTGGGGGTCGGCCAACAGGTATCCTCCGGTGGAATGCAGCAGTGCAGCGTACCGTAGACGCAACTGCAGCAAAAAGAAAGGGCGAGCCGGTGTGGCTCGCCCTTTACAGATCATGCCCCAGGGAGGGGAGGGGGCAATCGACCTGTTACTTCTTCGCAGCGTTGCCGGCTTTGGTGGCCGCGGCGGTCGCGTCGTCGGTCGCCTTCTTGACAACCTTCGTGGCGTCTTCCTGCATGGTCTTGCCAGCCGACATCATCAGCTCGACGGTTTCCATCTGGACCTTCTTGGCGACTTCGGCGAAGGCGGCCATGTGCTCTGCGGTGACTTCGGACTGGGCCGATGCAAAGTCGGTCATCGCCTTGGCATAGTCTGCCGGCTCGGACTTGGCTTTCGACATCTCGGTCATCTTGGCGAGGGTGTCCTTGGCCCACTTGTTCGAGATTTCAGCCGACTGCTCGGCCGCGTTCAGCGCGACGCTGGACAGTTTCTCGTTCAGGCTTGCCTGGTTCTTGAACGCGTCTTCCATCGCTTTCGTGTCGACGGGGAACGAGCCCATGACGTCCTTGAACATGTTGCTGAAGTCTTGTGTGTTTGCGTTTGCCATTGTCTAGATCCTTTCGTGATCTGCTTTGCTACTGCCAACCAATTAAATGCTGCACTGCAGCATTGCAAGGGTTTTCTGCTGCGTCGCAGAAAAATTTTACTGCGCCGCGCGCGATCAGACAGCGGCCTTCCTGGTCACGTAGGTGCCCGGGGCCGGCTCCAGCGGCGGGTGCTCGGCATCGCCGGGCATCCGGGCCTTGACGCGCTTGCCGGACCGCTTGGCAAGCCAAGCCTCCCATCGCGGCCACCACGAGCCTTCGTGATGCACCGCGCCCTCCATCCAGTCATCGGCGGCGGCGGGCAGATCGTCATTGGTGTAATGCCCGTACTTGTTCTTCGCGGGCGGGTTGACGATCCCGGCGATATGGCCAGATTGCGAGACGATGAAGCCACGGCTGCGCGACCCCGTCGCCTTGAACCCGCGATAGCAGTCCCTCCACGGCGCGATGTGATCGCTCTGGCAGGTCACCGCCATCAGCGGCACCTTGACGTCCTTGATGTGCAGGGTCTCGCCGCACAGATCGATCCCGCCCTCGACGAATTCGTTGCGCTGGCACAGGCCGCGCAGATACTGCATCGTCATCCGCGCCGGCAGGTTCGCACCGTCGCCGTTCCAGTAGAGCAGATCGAAGGCCGGCGGCGACTCGCCCATCATGTAGCTGCGAATCGCCGGCTGGTAGACCAGATCGCGCGAGCGCAGGAACGACATCGTGCGCCCCATGATGAACGACCGCAGCACGCCCTGCTCGGACACTTCGCGCTCGATGCCATTGATGAAATCGTCCTGCAGGAACGGGGTGAATTCGCCCTGCTCGGAGAAATCGGTGAGCGCGGTGAAGAACGTCGCCGATTTCACCGATTTGTCGCCGCGCTTGGCCATCAGCGCCAGCACCATGTGCAGCGTCGTCCCGGCGATGCAGTAGCCCACCGTGTTGACCTGGGATTGCCCGGTGATCGCCTTGGCCTCACGGATCGCGGTCAGAAAGCCCTCCTCGATATACTCTTCCATGCCGACCTCGGCATAGCTCGCATCGGGGTTGACCCAGGAGACGACGAACAGCGTGTAGCCCTGATCGGTGATCCACTTGATCAGGCTGTTTTCCGGCTTGAGATCCATGATGTAGTACTTGTTGATCCAGGGCGGAAAGATGATCAGCGGCACCTCGTGGACCTCGTCCGTGGTGGGCGTGTACTGGATCAGCTCCATCATCCGGTTGCGGTAGACCACCTCGCCCGGCGTGGTGGCGATGTTGGTGCCCAGTTCGAACGCCTTGTCGTCGGCGAGGCGCACGACCATCTCGCCGTCATTCGCCTCGAGATCGGCGATCAGGTTCTCCAGCCCCTTCACGAGGCTTTCGCCCTCGGTCTCGACGGCCTTTTCCAGCGCATCGGGGTTGGTGCCGAGGAAATTCGTCGGCGACATCATGTCGATGATCTGATGCGCGAAGTAATCGAGGCGCTTGCGATCCTTGTCGGGCAGGTCCTCGTCGATATCGTCCAGCGCCTGCTCGATCGCCTGCGCGTTCAGGGCGTATTGCTGCTTGATGTAGCGAAAGAACGGGTGCGAGTTCCACAGCGGGTTGGCAAACCGCTTGTCACCGGCCAGCGGATCGGGCTCGTCCTCGTCCTCGGGCGTGCTGCCGCGCAGCATCGATTGCTGGGCTTCCATGAAATGGCGCACGGACTTGCCCCAGTATTCAAGCTGCTGCTCGTACATTCTGCCCGGATTCTCGAGCATCTCGGTCCAGTAGGTCGTCGCGGCCTTGGTGAAAAGCTCGTTGGACGGGTTGCCCAGCGTGGGATCCGCAGGGTTGCGCGATGCGAGCGTCTTGATGAGACGCTGCGAAAGCTGCTCGACCTTTGCAAGATTCTCGTTGATCCTGGGAACACTTTGTCCGCTACCATCGTCTTGCATTGCCATTTCAGTCATTTTCCCTTACCAGTTTCTGCAAAGCAGCATCGCGACGTCGTATCGGGGGTGGGCGATATGAACCGAAGCGGTGCTGACCAAAGATAGGAACAGACTATGCGCTACATGGCCACATACGATCTCATGGAATCCTTCCGGAATGCCAGTCAATGGCTCGGTGCCTCCGCCCTCTCGATGTCATCTTATCCGGTTTTTAGCATGATGCCAAACCCCGCATTCGAATGGATGGCGGCCTGGGGCGAGGTGACAGAGCGCAGCTTCCAGCGCATGGTGGCCAAGCCCGACTGGGGCATCCGCACCTTCACCTGCGAGGACGGCAAGGACCACCTCGTCAACATCGACACGGTCGTCTCCAAGCCATTCGGCGACCTGATCCACTTCAACGTCTCGGGCCGGCCCGAGCAGCCGCGCAAGGTGCTGCTGATCGCGCCGATGTCGGGCCATTACGCCACGCTGCTGCGCGCAACGGTCAAGTCGCTGCTGGTCAATTGCGAGGTCTATGTCACCGACTGGCACAATGCGCGTGACATCCCGGTGTCGGAAGGCAAGTTCGATATCGAGGATTACACCCTCTACCTCGTGGATTTCATGCGCGAACTGGGGCCGGACGTGAACGTGGTCGCGGTCTGCCAGCCGGCGCCGCTGGCACTGGCGGCGACCGCCTACCTGGCCGAGCTCGATCCCGACGCGCAGCCGCAGACCCTGACCCTGATCGGCGGTCCCATCGATCCCGACGCCACCCCCACCGAGGTGACCGATTTCGGGCGCCGCGTGACCATGGGCCAGCTCGAAGAGACGATGATCCAGCGCGTCGGCTTCAAGTACAAGGGCGTCGGGCGGATGGTCTATCCGGGGATGCTTCAGCTCGCCTCGTTCATCTCGATGAATGCAGAGCGTCACGCCAAGGCGTTCACCGAACAGATCATGCGCGTCACCAAGGGCGAATCGCGGGACAATGACCAGCACAACCGGTTCTACGACGAATACCTTGCTGTCATGGACATGCCGGCAGAGTTCTACCTCTCGACCGTGGAACGGATATTCAAGGGCCTCGAGATCGCCGAGAACCGCTTCACGGTCTACGGCCACGCGGTCGATATCGGCAAGATCACCGATGTCGCGGTCAAGACCGTCGAGGGCGGCAAGGACGACATCTCGGCCCCCGGTCAATGCGTCGCGGCACTCGATCTCTGCACGGGACTGCCCGATCACCTGAAGGCCAGCTACCTGGAGCCCGAGGCCGGGCATTACGGCATCTTCGCGGGCAAATCCTGGCGCAACAACATCCGGCCGCTGGTGCTCGAATTCATCGACGCCAACTCCGGCAAACATGCCGACAAGAAGCCGGCCATTCGCGAGGTCGTCTCGAACGGCTGATCCGCGCGGCGCGGGTCACCCGCGCGAAAACGACACGATCGCCTCGGTGAGGACATCGAGGCTGTCGGTGCTCGGGACCCTTTCGGGCAGCGCGTTGCGGACAAGCGACAGTTCGGTGCAGGCCACCAGCAGGTGATCGGCGCCGGCCTCGATCAACGCGTCGGCCTCGACCGCCAGCCGCGGCGCAAGGCGCGTTGACGGCTCGCCTGACTTCACCGCCCGGATCAGCTCCAGAAGGGCGGCGTCATCGGGCAGGATAACGGGTTCCAGCCCGTGTGCGCCGAACGGCGCGTCGAACACCCGCGCCAACCGCGTCGCCGGCGAGGCCAGAAGCCCCACGCGCCGCGCACCCGCCGCGGATAGCGCCGCCGCCGTCAGGTCCACCATGTCCAGAAACGTCAGGTCCGTCGCCGCGCGGATGGCCGGGGCGTAGTGATGCGCTGTGTTGCAGGGCATGGCGAGCGCGTCGGCGCCCGCCGCCGCCAGATCGCGCGCCATGCCGGCAAGGACCGGGCCAGGATCGGGTCCCGTGCCCTCGATCAGCGCGGCGATCCGGCTGGGGACCTGGCTGTTCTGATGCACGATCAGCGGCACGTGATCGGCGTCGTCCCGCGCGGGCACCGCCGCCATGACCTTCTGCATCAATAGGATCGTCGCCTCGGGGCCCATGCCCCCCAGGATGCCGACCGTCCTCATGCCGCGCTCACCACGCCATCTTCGACGCGCGCCGCGTCAATTGATCGTCTCATCGAGGCCCTCGGGCTGACCGACCACCACGAAGGTCAGCTGCTCGGGATTCAGGCGTTCGCGCGCCACGCGGTTGATCTCCTCCAGCGTGACGGCCTCGACCATGTCATTGCGATTGGCGATGTAATCGGGCGACAACCCGTCCATCTGCATGCTCACGGCGATATTCGCGATCTGGCTGTTGCCCTCGAATCGCAGCGGATAGGCCCCGGTGAGATAGGTCTTGGCGTCGCGCAGTTCCTCCTCGGTGACGCCCTCATTGCGCAGCCGCGCCCACTCGTCCCGGATGACGGTGATCGCCTCGGCCACGCGATCGTTGGCCGACGACACCGACCCGGCCCAAAGTTGCGCTGCATCCTTGTCCGAAAGGTAGGAATAGACCCCGTAGGTCAGCCCGCGCTTCTCGCGCACCTCGGTGACCAGACGGCTTTCGAACCCGCCGCCGCCCAGGATGTGGTTGAGGACATAGGCCGCGAAGAAATCCGGATCCTCGCGCTCGACGCCGGCCTGCGCAAAGGCGGCGATGGATTGCGGCGTCTCGAACTCGGTCACCTGAACGCCGCCGGGCAGGTCGAGATCTGCGGCGTCGGGCAGCGGCGCGCCCTCCTGCGGCAAATCCCCCAGAAGATTGTCCAGCAGCGGGCCAAGCTCTTCGGCGGTGATGTCGCCGACCGCGCTGATATAGACCCGCTCACGGGTCAGCGCGGTCTCGTGCGCGGCCGCGATATCGGCGCGGGTCAGCGCCTCGACGCTGTCCATGGTGCCCTCCAGCGGGCTGCCATAAGGATGATCGCCGAAAACGAGCTCGTCGAAGGCGCGGCTGACCTTGTCGCGCGGATCGGTCTGCGCCGATCGCAGACCCGACAGCACCTGGCCGCGCACCCGCTCGATCGCGGCCTCGTCAAAGCGCGGCGCGACAAGGCTCGACCGCAGCAGCGCGGCCGCCTCGTCGCGGTTCTCGGTCAACATCTGCGCCGAGACCGACACCGCGTCGTCGCTCACATTGTAAGAGAATTTGGCGGCCAGCGAATCGCGCGCTCGGGCAAACTCCTGCGCACTCAGGTCGCCGGCGCCCTCTTCGAGCAGCCCCACCATCAGGTTGGTCGCCCCGCGCGCGTCGGGCGCGTCCAGCGAGGCCCCGCCGCGAAACCGGATTTCCAGCGCCACGAAGGGAATCGAATGATCCTCGACCAGCCACGCGTCGAGCCCGCCTTCGGTGGTCACCTCCTCGATCTCGATTGCCGCCTTCGCGGGCAGCGCTGCCATCATCAGGGCAAGGCCGAAAAGCAGATGTTTCATTGTGTCACCTCCGGGGCACGCAACTGACCGGTAACCGATGCCTGCCGGTCGAGCACGCGCTGCGCGGCCTCGACGATCTGATCGGCGGTCGTGTCTTGCAGGATTTCGGGCCAGTTCTGTACATCTTCGACCGTCAGACCAGAGGTCAGCGCGCGGCCGTAGCGTCGCGCCAGCCCGGCGGCATCGTCACGCTCGTAGATCTCTTCGGCGCGCAATTGCAGCTTGATGCGCTCCAGTTGCTCGGGCTTCGGCCCGGTCTCGACGAATTCGGTCATCACCTCGTCGAGCGCGCTTTCGGCTTGCTCCAGCGTGACACCGGCGGCGGGTACCACGACGAAGTCGAAGGTCGTGCTGTCAAGCGATGTCGCGGAATACCACGCCCCCACCTGAACGGCGATTTTATCTTCTATCTGAAGGCGCTGGTTCAGCACCGATGTCTGGCCACCGCCCAGGATCTGCGACAGAAGGTAAAGTGCGGCCGCCTCCTGCTGATCACCGCTGTCACGCTCCGGTGCCAGGTAGGACCGCGTCACGTAGGGCTGCGAGACGCGCGCATCGCGCATCATCGCGCGGCGCTCGGCCTGTTGCGGCGGCTCTTGCGGCCGGGCGCGCGGCGGCAGATCGGAATTGGCCGGGATCGCGCCGTAATGCTCTTGGGCCAGCGTCCGCACCTCGTCGGGCGTCACGTCCCCGGCGACCACCAGGATCGCGTTGTTGGGCGCGTAATACTTTTCGTAGAACTTCAGCGCCGCTTCGCGGTCGAGCGTGTCGATCTCGTGGCGCCAGCCGATGATCGGCACGCCGTAGGGATGATTGAGATACTGCGCGGCGGTTTTCTGTTCGCGCAGCAGCGCCGAGGGACTGTTCTCGACCCGCTGATTGCGCTCTTCGATGATCACCTCGCGCTCGGTCCGCACGTCGGCCTCGGCCAGACGCAGGTTTTCCATACGATCCGCCTCCATCCCCATCACGAGGTCCAGCCTGTCCGCGGCAATCCGTTGAAAATACGCGGTATAATCTTGGCTCGTAAAGGCGTTGTCGGAGCCACCGTTGCGCGCGACGGCCGCGGAAAACTCGCCCGGCGCGAGGGTCTCGGTGCCCTTGAACATCAGGTGTTCGAGAAAATGCGCGATGCCCGACTGCCCGGGCGGCTCGTCCGCGGCGCCGGCGCGGTACCAGACCATGTGGGTGACCACCGGCGCGCGATGATCCTCGATCACCACGACGTCCATGCCGTTCTCAAGCTGGAAAGAGGTCACGTTGTCCGAGGCGAGCACGGCGCCGGAAAGCGACAGCGATAGGGCGACGGCGAAAAGCAAGGCGAGCGGTTTGGGCATAGGCGGGATCCCCTGCGCGGTGAACATCTGGTCACAACATACGCCGCGACTGTCATGTTTCAACGCCCCCGGCCCTTGTCCGCCGCAGGCGTTGGCCGGCTCCCTCTCAGCGATCGGCAGGGGGCGGGCTTGCCGGCGTCTTCACGCCGCGATTGCGCAGGCGGCGTTCTTCGGCGTGGGCGTCCAGCCATTGCCGGCGATAGGCCTGTACGTAGTCGTCGCCCGGCAGGATGCCGAGGATGTTGACACGTCCGTGTCTGCGCCGGATCTCCCGGTCCTCCCGCGCGAGGATCTGCCGGATCGCGGGATCGCCGCCATACCGGGTGGCGTGGTTGACAAGCGCCGCGTTGCGCGGATCCGGCGCGCCGCCGGCCCCGCGCCGCGTGCCCCCCAATGCCGCCGCCCCGTCGGCCAGCGGGGTCTGGTCGGTCCGGTTGGGCGCGCCGGGGGCCGGTGCGGGCAGGCGCGTGACGTCCTGGGGCGGTTCCAGCGGCTTGCCGGGCAGCACCGAGAACTCGTCCGGACCGTTTCCGGTATTTCGGATCCGGGTCAGCGTCACGTCCCCGTCACGCGGCGCGCAGCCAGCCACGATGGTGGCGACCAGAAGGATCAGAACGCTCTTGCGCGGCATGCTCATCGCCACTCCCCTGCAATCTTTGCTGTCTCTATCGCATTCCTGATCCGAGGTCACGAGGGCTTTTTGCCCCCCGGCGCCACGACAAGCCCCAGGGCCCCTGCAAAGACCGCGACATCGGCCACGTTGAACGCATAGGGATTGTCGATCCCGCAACAGGACATGTTGATGAAATCCGCCACCGCGCCATAGACCAGACGGTCGATCACGTTGCCGATCGCCCCGCCCAGCAACAGCCCCGCGGTCAGCCTTTGCCACGCCCCAAGCGGCTCGCGATGCACCCACCAGATCACCACGCCCGAGATGAGCAGCGCCACGGCGATCAGGATCCACCGGGTCAGTGCGGCATCGCCCGCCAGCAGGCCGAAATTGATCCCGGTATTCCACGCCATTCGCAGGTTGAGATAGGGCGGCAGCACGTCGATCCGCCCGACAAGGCGCAGATCCATGACATGCACGACGTAATATTTCGTCGCCTGATCCAGCAGGAAGACCCAGAATGCGCTCCAGTAGAACAGTCGCATGCGCGGCTCAGTGCCGGAAGTGGCGCAGGCCGGTCAGCACCATCGCCAGACCCGCCGCGTCGGCGGCCGCGATCACCTCGTCGTCGCGCATCGATCCGCCGGGATGAATGACCGCCGTCGCCCCCGCCTCTGCCGCGGCCATCAGCCCGTCGGCGAACGGAAAGAACGCGTCCGAGGCCACGACGCTGCCCTGCGTCAGTGGCGTGGGCAGGCCAAGCGCTTCGGCCATGTCCTGCGATTTGCTCGCCGCGATCCGGCAACTGTCCACGCGGCTCATCTGGCCGGCGCCGATGCCCACCGTCGCGCCATCCTTGACGTAGACGATGGCGTTGGATTTCACGTGTTTCGCGACCTTCCACGCGAAGAGCATGTCCGCCATCTCGGCCTCGGTCGGCGCGCGGCGGGTGACGACGCGCAGTTCGTCCGCCGTGATCCGCCCCGCATCCTTGTCCTGCACGAGGTAGCCGCCCGACACCTGCCTCACCATCCGCGCGGCGCTCGCGGGGTCGGCCAGACCATCGGTCAGAAGCAGACGCAGGTTCTTCCTCGCGGCAAAAATACCCAGGGCCGCGTCATCGGCCCCGGGCGCGATCACCACCTCGGTGAAGATCCCGGAAATCTCTTCGGCCGTGGCGGCGTCGAGCGGCTGGTTGAGCGCGACGATGCCGCCGAACGCGCTGGTGCGGTCGCAATCGAACGCGGCCTTGCAGGCCGCGATCTGGCTGGCCCCGCGCGCCACGCCGCAGGGATTGGCGTGCTTGATGATCGCGCAGGCCGGGCCGCCCTCGGGATCGAATTCGCTGACCAGTTCGAACGCCGCATCGGTGTCGTTGATGTTGTTGTAGCTCAGTTCCTTGCCCTGCACCTGCCGGGCGGTGGCAACACCGGGCTGGGACGACCCGTCCACGTAGAACGCCGCCCCCTGGTGCGGGTTCTCGCCATAGCGCAGCGTCTGCGCCAGCGTCCCGCCAAAGCTGCGGCGGCGCGGTGCGGCCTCGCCCTGCGCCTCGGCCATCCAGGTGCTGACCGCCGCGTCATAGGCGGCGGTGCGCCCGTAGGCGGTCAGTGCCAGCCGCTGCCGGAAGGCATAGGACGTCTGACCGTCATGCGCCTCGAGCTCGGCCAGCAGGGCTGTGTAATCCGCGACATCCACCACGACATTGACGAAGGCATGGTTCTTGGCCGCCGCGCGGATCATCGCCGGACCGCCGATATCGATATTCTCGATTGCCGTGGCGTAATCCGCGCCCTTGGCGACCGTCTCCTCGAACGGGTAGAGGTTGACCACCAGAAGATCGATCGGCGCCACGCCGTGCGCCTCCATCGCGGCCACGTGACCCGCGTCGTCGCGCAGCGCCAGAAGCCCGCCATGCACCATCGGGTGCAGTGTTTTCACACGCCCGTCCATCATCTCGGGAAAGCCCGTCACCTCGGCCACGTCGCGCACCGCGAGGCCCGCCTCGCGCAAGCTGCGCGCGGTGCCGCCGGTCGACAGGATCTCGACGCCGCGACCCGCCAGCGCGCGCGCCAGATCGACCAGTCCGGTCTTGTCGGAGACGGAAAGAAGGGCGCGGGTCACGGGCGCGAGATCGGTCATCGTATGTCGGTCCTGTCCTGGTCCTGGGTCGGGTTCTGGCAGCTTCAATCCTCGGTCGCGGGCTCGGGCACGGCCTCGGCGACATCGCGGATGCCGACCGGGGTCTCGTCCGCCTTGGCCAGCGACCACCTGATGCGGGTCGCGTGATCCAGCGCGCGGCCCGACAGGACGATCTGCCCGGACGCGCGCGGCGTCAGGCGTGTCTTTTCAAGATAGACGCTGGGGTGCAAGGCCAAAGCGGTCTGCCCGTCGCCCCGGAACACCCAGATCTCGCCGCTGCGCAGCGTCACGAAGACGGCGCTGCCGCCGGGCGCGAGGTCCGTCTCGACCTCCGGGTGCAGGTGGAACCGTATCTCGAACGGTACATCACGCGGGTGGTCGCCATGGCGCAGCCGGTCGAAACGCCGCCGTGCGGCCTCCTCGACCGCAAGCACCGCGTCCTCGCCGGACAGCGTCCGCCCGTCCGCCGACAAATCGAGGCTGCGCATATGCGTCAGCCCGTGCGCGCGCAGATAGCCGTCATGCGCCCCCTCGAAGCGCAGGCGCCGCGCGGTTTTCGACACGCGGGCGAAGACGTTGCGCGGCCCGTCGTCCAGCCGGTCGGGATGGCGGGGGTCAAGGCTCAGCCGCGCGCTCGATCCGCCGTCGAGCACCAGCGCCGAATGCGACGGCGTGGCGCGCCCGGCGCGCCGCCATTCGAGCCTGAAGCGCGCGCCGGCCCCGCAACCGACGATCAGCGGCCGCCGCCCCGAGGTCAGCTCGAAGGCCAGTGTCGAGGCATGCGCGTGGATCGCGGCCGCGCCGCGCGGCGGGGCCGCGGCATCGACGATGACGCTGGTGCGCCCCGCGCTCAGCCGGACGAATCCCATCGCCCTCCCGTCCGCGCGGCGCGCCTTGACCCCGCTTGTCGCCAGCGCCCCGTCCAGACGCCCGGCAAGCCCCCGCCCACCGCCATGGAACCGCGCCAGCCCGCCATCGGCGTGGCGCAGCGTGCGCAGCGTCGGCGCGATCCGCTCGACCGCGCGCCAATGCGCGTCCTCGACGGGATGTCCCGCATCGCCAAGGATCTGCGCCGCCCATGTGAGCAGTGCGAAGATTTCCAGCAATTCCTCGGGGTTGCGAGACGCGATACCGCCGCCCTCGTCGATCTCGCGGTCGCAATCGCGCGACAGCGCAGTGCACGCCGGGGGCAACAGCCCCTGCATCCCCTCCAGCGCCACACCCGCGTGGATCAGGCCGCTCACCGCCTCGAAGCGCGGCAGCCCCGGTGCGGCGGCCGGCCAGCGCCGGTGCAGGAACACGGCCTGCCGGGCGAGCGCCCGAAAATACCGCCGCTGCGCCATTTCGGGCTGGGCGCGCAACAGGAAATCGGCATGCGCGATCCAGCGGATCAGACGCCGCCCGGTCAATTCCGGCGTCCATCCCGGGCCGCCGCCCGCGCCACACCGCGCGATCCACTGCCACGTCCATGCCTGCGCGCGCTCCTGCGCAGCCCGGTCGGCAAGGGCCGCAAGATCGTCGAGCCAGCCAAAGCCGTGCATTTCGGCGGCAAAGGCGGCATCGGCGGGCGCTATGTCCCAGATCGGGGTGTTCGACGCCTCGACCATATGTCCCGCGACGATGAAGCGCCCGTCGCGGATTTGCGCGCCGCGCTCCGGCGATCCGATGCAGCGCGGCTCGGGGCGCAAAATCAGCCGCGTCGGCGCAAGGCGCAGCGCCGCACGCCGTGCGGCGATGCGGTTGGCGGCGCGCGTCCATCGCGCTGACAGGCTGTCACGGTCGAACATGGGACGCCTCACAGGGCCTCGGGGTCATCGGGACGGACCTTAGACGACCCGTGCTGCGGCGTCATCGCCTGATTGCCGGCCTCAGATGCGCAGGCAGGCGATGTAGAACCCGTCCATGCCGCCCAGCTCGGGCCAGTGATCGGGCCGCAGGCGCAGCCCGCCCTCTTCGGTGATCCATGCCGGATCCATCCCCGGCAGGTCGAGCGCCGCGCGATCCACCCGCAGGCCGGGATGGCGATCCAGCGCGGCCTCGACCTGGCATTCGCCCTCGTCGGGCAGCAGCGAACAGGTGCAGAAGACCAGCCGCCCGCTGGGCGTGAGAAGCGTCAGCGCGTGATCGATCATCGCCGCCTGCAGATCGATCAGCGCGCCGAACTCGGTGCCGTCCTTGGCATGCGGCAGGTCGGGATGGCGGCGGATCGTGCCGGTCGCCGAACAGGGCGCGTCGCACAGGATCGCGTCATACTGGCCCTGATGCGCAAGCGCGTCGCCGGTGACACACTCCGCCGTCAGCCCCGTCCGCGCAAGGTTCTCGGTCACCCGCGCCATCCGCCGCTCGGATATATCCAGGGCCGTGACCTGCGCGCCCATAGCGGCCAGTTGCAGGGTCTTGCCCCCCGGCGCCGCGCAGAGATCGAGCACCCGCTCGCCCTCCTGCGGGGCCAAGACCTTGACCGGGACCGCGGCGGCGGCATCCTGCACCCACCAGTCGCCCGTGTCGTATCCCGGCAGGGTCGAGATCTGCGGCGCCTCAAACAGTCGGACCGATCCGGTCGGCAGCACCGTGCCGCCCAGCCGGTCGGCCCATGCGGCCGCGTCGGATTTCACCGTCAGATCGAGCGGCGCCCCGGCAAAATGCGCCCGCTCCATCGCCGCGACCGCGGCCTTGCCCCACGCCGCGACCAGCGGCTCGCGCAGCCAGCCGGGCAGGCCGGGCTGGCGCAGATCGCGCCATTTCGCCGGGGCCTCGTCCACCAGCTTGCGCAGGACCGCGTTGACAAGCGCCTTGAGGCGGTTGTGCCGCCGATGCCGACCGACGATCTCGACCGCCTCGTTGACGACGCCATGCGCATCGCCGCCCAGGGCAAGCTCTACCGTGGCCGCGCGCAGCACGTTGCGCACCGGCAGGGGCGGCGCCTTGCGCAAGTGTTTCGCCAGCAGCCGGTCGGCGCGTTCAAGCCCGCGCAGCGTGTCGCCGGCCAGCCGTTGCGCCCGCGCCCGATCCGCCGGGAGCAAGGTCTGAAGCGCGCCCCCGGCCAGCAGGTCGGACATCAGCCGGCCCTCTCCCAGCACCTGGTCGAGAAGCTGGACTGCGGCCGCGCGCGGCGTCGGAACGTGGGTTTTCATCGGCATGTCCTTGGCGAAACGGCAGGCGCGGGATATATCAACGATGAGACATGGTGGAAAGGTCGATCATGAGCACCGAAGACACGCAAAACCTGTCGCCCGCGGCAGATACACAAAACCTGTCGCCCGCGGCTCGCCGTGCGCTGCAAGAAGCGGAAGCACGTCGCAAGGCAATGCAGGATCCCGACCTCCCGGTCGAGCTTGGCGGGCGCCGCGAAGGCCTCGACCCGGCACGCTACGGGGATTGGGAGATAATGGGACGCGCGATCGACTTCTGATCGATCGCCCGTGGCATCCGAATTCCGGGTAAAATCACCCGTTACCGCAGATAGAGATCCGCGTGACGTCCGCGACCCTGATCCGAGGTGAAACGGACCGTATTGCCCTTGAGTTCCACGGCCTGGCAATTCGCCCCGAGATTCTGATCCCCCCAATAGAGGTCACGGCAGAAATATGAGCCGTCCCAACGCCATTCGCCGCTGACATTGCTGCCAAAGGCGCGCCCCTTGATGTCGCCATCGGGAGTAACGTTAACGCGAATGCCGAACCGCGTCAGGTCGCGCCCCTTCATCAGCGACACGAACTGCGACTTGTCCTTGATCTGGCTGAACCCGTCGGCCATCGCGGGCATCGCCAGGACGCTCACGAGAATGATTGATAGCAGTGTACGCATCGTGATCTCTCCAACATCTGTAATGCCTGTTTATCACAGATACTTGAATATCTGGTTATCACGGATACGCGCTGCAAGCGGTCTCGGATCAGTCTTCGCCCAGTCCGAGCACGTCGAGCATGTCATGGCTGCCCGGCCTGCGCCCCTGCCCCCAGAGCGCCGCCTTGAGCGCGCCCCGCGCGAAGATCGCCCGGTCGGTCGCCACGTGCCGCAGCACGATGCGTTCGCCGGTGGCGGCGAAGATCACGTCATGCTCGCCCACGATATCGCCGCCGCGGATCGCGGAAAACCCGATATGGCCGCGTTCACGCTTGCCGGTGAGGCCGTCGCGCGCGGCGTCCCGCACCGCGCTCAGCGCCACGCCGCGCCCGTCCGCCGCCGCCTCGCCCAGCATCAGCGCGGTGCCCGAGGGCGCGTCGACCTTCCGGTTGTGATGCGCCTCGACGATCTCGATGTCGAAATCCTCGTCGAGCGCGGCGGCAACCTTGCGGGTCAGTTGCGTCAGCAGGTTCACGCCAAGCGACATGTTGCCGGCGCGCACGATCACTGCATGTCGGGCGGCAGCGTCCAGTTTCTTCAGTTGGCCCTCGTCGAAACCCGTGGTGCCGATGACATGCACGACACGCGCCTGCGCGGTCAGCGTCGCCATCTCGACACTCGCCTCGGGGCTGGTGAAATCGATCACCGCATGGGCGCGGGCCACCACCTCGAGCGGATCGTCGGTCACCGTGACCCCCAGGTCCGTGCCCCCCATGGCGGCCCCGACATCGCGCCCGATCCAATCATGGCCGGGCCGCTCGACCGCGCCGATCAGCCGCGCGTGCGGGCTGTCGGACACCGTCCGAACCAGCATGCGCCCCATGCGGCCCGAGGCCCCGGTGATCACGATACCCGGCAGATCGCTCATGCTTGCGGCCCTTTCCGTTCCGTCCTGTGTCGCAGTCATAGCGCGGCGATCGTGGCACGGCAAGCCGCACCCGTTCTTGATCTTTCGGGCGATTCGCCCCCATAGCCGGGACAAAGCATCGCCAAGGAGGCCCCATGGACCCGCGCCGGATCACCGACGATTTCTTCGTCTCGCCGCAGATCATCCCCGACGACATGCCCGCCATCAAGGCCGCCGGATTTCAGTCCATCCTGTGCAATCGCCCCGATGGCGAGGATCCCGGTCAACCGGGATATGACGACGTGGCCCGCGCCGCCGAGGAAGGCGGCCTGAGGATCCGGTCGGTGCCGATCGTCTCGGGGCACATGACAGAGGCCGATGCCGAGGCGTTCCGCGCCGCCTACGAGGCCCTGCCCAAGCCGATCCTCGCCTACTGCCGCAGCGGCACCCGCTGCACGGTGATGTGGAGCCTGACGCATATCGAGACCCTCGGCGGCGACGAGATCCTGCGCGCCACCGGGCAGGCGGGCTACGACATGTCGGGTCTCGTCGCCCAGCTGGGCCACGGGCGGTGAACGATTGGGCGCTTGTCGGGCATGATGGAACGCGGGCGCGGGCCTTCGCGCTGAGCGGCACGGCGGTGATGCGCGCGGCCGACGGGACCGACAGCGCGTCCGCGCTCGCCGCCCTCGGGACCGTGCCCGGCCGGCTCCTGCGCGTCGGCGAGGGCCAGCCGGATGCCCTGCCCGCGCCGCTTCTGCCGGATGCGGCGCGGCAGGGTCTGGCCGGGCTGATCCAGAAAACCCCGCCCGACGTGATCGACGGCTGGACGCGGCTGTTGCTTCTGGGCGTCGTGCGGGACCGGCCCAACTGGGAGGGTATCGCCTGCGTGCTGGCCGGCGACGTGCGCCACTGGGTGCATCTCAGCGCCGGCGAGGCCGTCAGTTGCCAGAGCTTCCTCAGCCCGCGCCTTGCCGCGACCCTCGGGGGCACGACAGCTCCGGACATGACCGCGCTGAGCGACAGCCTGAGCCGCCCCGAACGTCTTGCCGCGCATCTGCGCAGCGCCGAGGTCACCGGCGACAGCGCGGCGATCTCGGGGCACCTTCTCGGGGCGGAACTGGCCGCGGCACGGCCCTATTGGCTGGGCCAGAGCGTAGCGGTGATCGCCGCCGCCGCAGCGGGGTCCGACGTCACAGATGCGCTCGCGGCGCAAGGCGTGCCGACGAATGCGATCGACCCCGAGACCCTCCTCGCCCCGGCCGTCGCGGCGCTTGCCGACTGGATGGGCTGACCGCCGCGGCCCGCCCCCGGTTCAGCTTTCCATCCAGATCGTGACCGGCCCGTCATTGAGCAGGCTCACCTCCATCTTCGCCGCGAAGCGTCCGGTCTCTGCGGGAATGCCGAGCGCCGCGATCCGCTCGGCAAACCGTTCATATAGGTGACGCCCCTCTTCCGGTGCGGCGGCGCCCGAGAACCCGGGACGATTGCCGCGCGCCGTGTCCGCGGCGAGGGTGAACTGGCTGACGATCAACGCCTCACCACCCGTGTCGAGAATCGAGCGGTTCATCCGGCCGTCCGCGTCCTCGAATATCCGCAGCTTGGCGATCCGCGCGGCCAGCCTGTCGGCCTCGGCGTCCGTGTCGCCCCGCATCGCGCAGACGAGGATCAGCAGGCCGGGACCGCATTGGCCGATCGTCTCGCCGTCCACGGCGACGGCGGCGTGAGAGACACGTTGCAGAAGGGCGCGCATGGCAATCCTGTGTTCGGCTTGACGCGGGTTAAGGCCGGGATCCGCGACCTCGATTTATCCTCCATTTCACTCAACATCACGAAGGAGATCAAGGATGATCGAAAAATCGCAACCGGCCGGATTCTGGCCCCAGGTCTATGAGCCGCTGCGCAATCTCGGGACACGCATGGCGGAATGGCTGGCGCCGGCCTCGGATGCGTCGTCGGACAGTACGGCCTACCGGATCACCATGGAACTGCCCGGCGTCGAAGAGAAGGACATCGATCTTTCGGTGCATGACGGCATGGTCACGGTGAAGGGCGAGAAGACCGACGCGCGCGAGGAAAAAGGCGAGACCTGGTTCTTCACAGAGCGTCAGTACGGCGCCTTCAGCCGGTCGTTCCGCCTGCCGCCCGATGCCGATGGCGACAAGGTCGCGGCGACGCTGAAGGATGGCGTGTTGCACCTGACGATCCCGCGCCGCGAGACCGAAGGTCCCAAGGGGCGCAAGGTGGAAATCCAGCGCGGCTGACCCGTCAGAACCCGCCCTGCTCGACCGCAAGGACGTATCCCAGGCCGGCCGCGACCAGCGCGCCAAGCCCGACGGCCGCCGCGATTTTCCAAGCCGACCACGGGCGTTCGCCCTGCACGCGGCCGGTGCGGGCGTTGACGACGAAGCGGTAGGTCTGCCCGCGATACTTGTAGGCGGCCAGCCAGACCGGCAGCAGCACATGCTTGAACGTGACGCGGTCGAGCCGCGTGTCGATATCGTGGATGCGCTGCCGGTCGCCACCGATATCGAAGCGCACGTCGCGGGCGATCACCGCGTCCATCTTCTGCCGGGCTTGTACAAAACCCGCCTCGATCGGTACGGAATAACCTTCGGCCCGGAACCCGGCGAGGTATTCCGGCGCGTAGGGTTCCAGCGCCGAAAGATCCCACGGCTCCAGCCCGTCGGCGAACTCCTTCGGCAGCGCGGTCGAGGCCATTACGAGCACGTCATCGAAGGCCCGCGCCACCCGCCCCGAGACGCCGCGCCAGCGGACCTTGGGCACGCGGACTGTCTGGCGCTTGCCGTCGCGGATGACGGTGCGGGTGACGTAATAGACGGTGCCGCGCTCGCCGCGGTAATCCGACTCGGAGAAAGCGTCGAAAGTCCAGTAGGGCACGTAGATGCCCTGCATCCGCCGGCCCTTGCGCGCATAGGCCTGCAATCCGTTCGGCGCGAACCACAGCCCGCCCAGCCAGTCGGTCATTGCCTGCCGCGCGGCGCCCTCGTCCAGCGCGAAGGGCAAAAGCGCGCGCGGCTTGACATGGCGATGCGTGCCGGTCCCCGTCACCACGGGCGAGGCGCAGAACGGGCATTCGGTGGCGTGGGTATCGGTGCCCAGTTCCACCTGCGCGCCGCAGCTTGTGCAAGCGGTGACGCGGGTCTCCTCCATCTCCTGCGCGGGCAACTGGTCGCGCAGGGCTTTGGCGAAGTCCAGCTCGCGGATGCCGCCCTGCCAGGGGCCGCCGCTCTGGATCCGGGCGATGTCGCCGCAATGCTCGCAGACCAGCTGATGCGCGCCCGGATCATAGCGGTAATCCGCGCCGCAGGCCGCGCAGGGGAAGCGGTGCTCGGTCACGGCCGGCGCGGGGGGCGGTGTCTCTGACATCGTTTGTTCAGAGGATGTGGTGGATGGCGCGCGGCGTGATCCGCCGCAACGCACCGTCCCCGAGGGCCGTGTGCCGCCAGAGGTTGAACGTGGCGTGCAGCGCGACCACCGCGAGCAGCGCCAGCAGAAGCGTGCGCGCCTCGGGGCCGGGCAGCGGCAGGCCGAAGGTTTCGGCCACCAGCGCCACGGCCCCCCAAGCCAGCAGCAGGTAAAGCCCGCGATGCAGCCACGGATGCGCCGCGCGCACCGGGCCTTCCAGCTTCGGCCCCGGCCCGTTCATCAGCCCGAGGACCAGCGCCGCTGCGCACATCGTCAGCGCCGAGGCGGCATAGACCAGCGACAGCCACGTCGTCGCCCCGCCATCGCCCAGCACGAACAGCAAGAGCAGAAGGTTCAGCCAGTGCAGCGTGATGGTGACATGTCGGCGCATCGGCTCAGGCCCCCGGCGGCGGTGGCGGCATCACGGTGAATAGCTGCGCCAGCTCGGTCACATCCTCGGCGCGCTTCCAGCCGTCCTGACCGGCGGTCCAGACATGGGTGTCGCGCATCAGGCCACCTTCGGTCACCATGCGCCCCAGCCGGGCCTTGGAATAGGGGCCGTGCGTCTGGCCGTTCTCGGCGATGTGCCAGACATGCTCGACCGGCGGCGGGGGCGGCGGCGGGGCGACACCTTCGGGGCGCGCGCCCCACGGGCCGGATTGCGGACCTGCCTGCGCGCCCTGCCCTGTCCCCTGATCGGCCATCCGCTGCGCCATCGCCATGCCCATCCCCATGCCCAGACCGGCGCCGATGCCGCCGCCGCCCGACGTGGTCGTGGCCGCCGCGGTCATCGCCTCGGCGGTGGAATATTGCGTGAACTTGGCCAGATCACCCGCCAGCCCCATCGAGGTCCGCTTGTCGAGCGCCTGTTCGACCGCCGGCGGCAGCGAGATGTTCTCGATGTAGAATTCGGGGATCTCCAGCCCGTACTCGGCGACCACTGCGGTGATCTCTGCGGCCACCAGCTTGCCCAGATCGTGGGTGTTGGCGGCCATGTCGAGCACCGGGATGCCCGAGCCGGCGATGATCCGGCTGAACGCCTGCACGATGATGTTGCGGATCTGGAAGCTGATCTCGTCCATCGTGAACTCGCCATCCGTGCCGACGATCTCGGCCATGAACCGCGCGGGGTCCGACACGCGCGCGGTGTAGGTGCCGAAGGCGCGGATGCGGGTCGGGCCGAATTCCGGGTCGCGCAGCATGATCGGGTTCTTGGTGCCCCATTTCAGATCGGTGAAGCGCGTGGTGGCGACGAAGTAGATCTCGGACTTGAAGGGCGAGCGAAAGCCGTGATCCCAGTGCTGCAGCGAGGTCATCACCGGCATGTTGTTGGTTTCCAGCATGTAGAGCCCGGGGGTGAAGACATCCGCCAACTGCCCCTCGTGGACGAACACCGCCGCCTGCCCCTCGCGCACCGTCAGCTTGGCGCCGTACTTGATCTCGTGGCCCTCGCGGTCGAACCGCCAGACCATGGTGTCGCGGGCATCGGCGGTCCAGTGGATGACGTCGATGAACTGGCCGGAGAGGAAGTCGAAGATCGGCATGCAGTCTTTTCCTTCTTTTCTTTTTCCTGAAGGTCATTTTCGAGAACCGCGTCACAGCCGGGGATGCCATGAAAGGCACCCTGTCATGGCGGGGGTCGGACGTCGTGAACGCCCCGCCGGGAAAAAGGAACCGGCACCAGCAGACTAGCATCACGCCGTTGCCCGATCCATCCGGATTTTCCGGTGATCTTTCGAGAGATGGCATCCGGCATGGCGCGCGCAAGCGATCGACGGCGGCACCACCCCCATGCGACACGCGCCTCGGGTCTGCGACGCAGGACCGAGGGCAACAGCAGGGGCAATAGCGCGTCGGCGGCGCGCCGCGGCCGCCAGATCCCTCTTGCAAAGGCCCGATACGCCGTATACGCGACATGTCACGGTCGGGCTGTGGCGCAGCCTGGTAGCGCACCTGCTTCGGGAGCAGGGGGTCGGAGGTTCGAATCCTCTCAGCCCGACCATGTCTCCATTTTCCGCCAGTTCCGGATACCGAAACCGCGTTCGCGCCGGATCCCCCGGTCGCCGTGGCAAGAATTTCGGCTTCCCCTGTCGGTGTGATGACAGCAGCCCTTCGGAACGCGAGGCCCTTGTCCACGCGGCCCGCGCCACGTAAAACCCGCCCCAAACCCGAACATGGAGCCGCGCGATGCTGGATCTCACCTATGAAGCGCCCAAACCGAAGATTATCGCCGGGGCGAAACACGACTGGGAACTGGTGATCGGCATGGAGGTGCACGCGCAGGTCACCTCGAACGCCAAGCTTTTCTCCGGCGCCTCCACCCGCTTCGGGGCCGAGCCCAACTCGAACGTCTCCTTCGTCGATGCGGCGATGCCCGGCATGCTGCCCGTGATCAACGAGTTCTGCGTCGAACAGGCGGTACGCACCGGGCTGGGCCTCAACGCGCAGATCAACCTGTGGTCGGCGTTCGATCGCAAGAACTACTTCTACCCGGACCTGCCGCAAGGCTACCAGATCAGCCAGCTTTACCACCCGCTGGTCGGCGAGGGCGAGATCCTGGTGGACATGGAACCGGGCATCGCCCGCAACGTCCGGATCGAGCGGATCCACATGGAACAGGACGCCGGCAAATCCATTCACGACATGGATCCGACCGCCTCCTTCGTCGATCTCAACCGCACCGGCGTCTGCCTGATGGAGATCGTCAGCCGCCCCGACATCCGCGGCCCCGAAGAAGCCGCCGCCTATATCACCAAGCTGCGCCAGATCCTGCGCTACCTCGGCACCTGCGACGGCAACATGCAGAACGGCAGCCTGCGCGCGGACGTGAACGTCTCGGTCTGCCGCCCGGGCCAGTACGAGAAATACCAGGAGACCCAGGATTTCTCGCATCTCGGCACCCGCTGCGAGATCAAGAACATGAACTCCATGCGGTTCATCCAGATGGCGATCGATCACGAGGCCCGCCGCCAGATCGCCATCGTGGAATCGGGCGGCGCGGTGGTGCAGGAAACCCGCCTCTACGATCCCGACCGCAACGAGACCCGCTCGATGCGCAACAAGGAAGAGGCGCATGATTACCGCTACTTCCCCGACCCCGACCTGCTGCCGCTGGAGATCGAGCAGGCCTGGGTCGACGCCATCAAGGCCACCCTGCCGGAATTGCCCGATGCCAAGAAGGCACGCTTCGTGCTGGATTTCGCCCTGAACGAATACGACGCCTCCGTGTTGACCGCGGATCTCGCCAACGCCGCCTATTTCGAGGCGGTCGCGGCAGAGGCCGGTGACGGCAAGCTGGCCGCGAACTGGGTCATCAACGAGCTGTTCGGCCGCCTCAAGAAAGAGGACCACGCCATCGAGGACAGCCCGGTATCCCCGGCGCAGCTGGCCGCCATCGTCCGGCTGATCAAATCCGACGCCATCTCGGGCAAGATCGCCAAGGACGTCTTCGAGATCGTCTACACCGAGGGCGGTGATCCCGAAGAGATCGTCGAGGCGCGCGGCATGAAACAGGTCACCGATACCGGCGCCATTGAGCAGGCGGTGGACGAGATCATCGCTGCAAACCCCGCGCAGGTCGAAAAGGCGCAAGCCAACCCCAAGCTGGCGGGCTGGTTCGTCGGGCAGGTGATGAAGGCCACCGGCGGCAAGGCCAACCCCAAGGCCGTCAACGAGATCGTCTCGGCCAAGCTGGGGCTGTGACCCCGGCCGATCTATTGCTTTGAAAGCCCACCCGAATTCCCTACGCTCTGCTGAACGGGAGCGGAGAGAATCAGGGAGGGGTTCATGGGCTGGATGAAAGACGAGACCGGGCTGGAGCGGTGCGAGGCGAACTTCGTGCCGCTGACGCCGCTGTCGTTTCTCAAGCGCGCGGCGCAGGTCTACCCGGATCGCGAGGCGCTGGTCTATCACGGCACCCGCCGCAGCTATGCCGAGTATCACGAGCGCGTCTCGCGGCTGGCCTCGGCCCTCGTCAAGCTCGGGGTGAAACCGGGCGACGTGGTGGCGACCCTGCTGCCCAACCTGCCCGCTCATGCCGAGGCGCATTTCGGCGTGCCGGCCTGCGGGGGCGTGCTCAACACCATCAACACCCGGCTGGATGCCGATACCATCGCCTATATCCTCGATCACGGCGAGGCGAAGGTGATCCTGTGCGATCCGCAATTCCTGCCCACATTGATGCAGGCCACCGAGTTGATGGAGCGGACCCCGCCGAAGATCATCGAGGTGGCCGATGACGAGGCCGGGGTGCATGCCCACGGGCATTACACCGAATACGAGGACCTGCTCGCCACCGGCGACGCGGAATTCGCGTGGATCATGCCGCAGGACGAATGGGAAAGCCTCGCGCTGAACTACACGTCCGGGACCACCGGCAAGCCCAAGGGCGTGGTCTGCCATCATCGCGGCACCTACCTGATGACCATGGGCACCGTCGTCAGCTGGCAATTGCCACGCTATGCGCGATACCTGACCATCGTGCCGCTCTTTCACTGCAACAACTGGAACCATGTCTGGCTGATGCCGATGCTGGGGGCCACCGTGGTGGGCTGCCGCGACATCACCGCCAAGGCGATCTACGACGCCATCGCCGACGAGGGCGTCACGCATTTCGGTGCGGCGCCCATCGTGCTCAACACCATCGTCAACGCCAAGCCCGAGGACCGGCGCGAGTTCGATCACGTGGTCGACGTGTTCACCGCCGGGGCCCCGCCCCCCGCCGCCACGCTTGCGGCGATAGAGCCGCTAGGATTCCAGGTCACCCAGGTCTACGGTCTGACGGAAACCTACGGCCATGTCACCGAATGCCTCTGGCAGGAACGCTGGAACGATCTGCAGGATGACGAGCGCTACGCCATCAAGGCGCGCACCGGCATCGCCATGCCGATGATGGAGGACATCACGGCGATGGACCCCGAGACGATGCAGCAGATCCCGATGGACGGGAAGACCCAGGGCGAGATCATGATCCGCGGCAACCCGGTGATGAAGGGCTACCTGAAAAATCCCGAGGCCACGCAGGAGGCGTTCCGCGGCGGATATTTCCATTCCGGCGACATCGCGATCCAGCATCCCGACGGTTACCTGCAGATCGCCGACCGCGCCAAGGACATCATCATCTCGGGCGGCGAGAACATCAGCTCCGTCGAGGTCGAGGGGGTGATGATGCGCCACCCGTCCGTGCTGCTGTGCGCGGTAGTGGCGAAACCCGACCCGAAATGGGGCGAGGTGCCCTGCGCCTTCGTGGAGTTGAAGGACGGCGCGACCGAGACCGAAGAGGCGCTGATCGCCTTCGCGCGCGAGAAACTGGCCGGGTTCAAGACACCCAAGGCGGTGGTGTTCCAGGATCTGCCCAAGACCTCGACGGGCAAGATCCAGAAATTCGAACTGCGCCAGATCGCCCGGTCGGTCTGAGCCGCGCAGCGCCCGACCGCCGGGTGGGCGCTGCAACAGGTCCGCAACGCACTTTATGCCAGCCAAGTACTGCACCGGTTTCACCAGATCGAAGCGTTGCAGAAACGCCCGCCCGAGGGGGCGGTCGTGCGCTGCGCAGCGGCGCGTGCCGCGCCTTGATTCCGCGCATTGGCTCCTGGCCTGAACCGTTGCGCCTGCCCCCGACCGATCAGCCCTTCTTCAGCACCCGCTGACCCAGCGTCTCTGCGATCTGCACCGCGTTCAGCGCGGCGCCCTTGCGCAGGTTGTCGCTGACGCACCACAGATTGATGCCGTTATCAATCGTCGAATCCTGGCGGATGCGGCTGATGAAGGTGGCGAAGTCGCCGACGCATTCGATCGGCGTGACGTAGCCGCCATCCTCGCGCTTGTCGATCACCATGATCCCCGGCGCCTCGCGCAGGATGTCGCGCGCCTCGGCCTCGTCGAGATGATCCTCGAACTCGATATTGATCGCCTCGCCATGCCCCACGAAGACCGGCACGCGCACGCAGGTCGCGGTGACCTTGATCGACGGATCGACGATCTTCTTGGTCTCGGCGACCATCTTCCATTCTTCCTTGGTCTGCCCATCCTCGAGGAAAACGTCGATATGCGGGATCACGTTGAACGCGATCTGCTTGGGGTACACCTTCGCCTCGTAATCGTCGGTGGGGTTGTAGACGGCCTTGGTCTGGTCCCAAAGCTCGTCGATGCCCTCCTTGCCCGAGCCGGACACCGACTGGTAGGTCGACACGACCACGCGGCGGATCCGGGCCCGGTCGTGCAGCGGCTTCAGCGCCACCACCATCTGCGCGGTAGAGCAGTTGGGATTGGCGATGATGTTCTTCTTGGAATAGCCCATCACCGCGTCGGCGTTCACCTCGGGCACGATCAGCGGCACGTCGGGGTCGTAGCGGTAAAGCGACGAGTTGTCGATCACCACGCAGCCCGCATTGGCCGCCTTCGGGGCGTAGGTCTTGGTGGCATCCGATCCGATCGCGAACAGCGCGATATCCCAGCCGGTGAAATCGAACGCATCCAGATCCTGGGTCTTGAGCGTGCGGTCGCCAAAGCTGATCTCGGTCCCGAGGCTGCGGCGCGACGCGAGCGCCGCGATCTCGTCCACCGGGAACTCGCGCTCGGCGAGGATGTTCAGCATTTCGCGGCCCACATTGCCGGTGGCGCCGACGACGGCGATTTTGTAACCCATGTGTATCATGCCTCCTGCGCGGGGGTTGCGGGGCGTGTCATACAGCGATTGCGGGCGAGGCGAAAGGGGCCACCCTCGACCCGGGACAGGGCAAGGCGAGCCCGGGCCTCTTTTTTGACGCCGTCAGGCCGCACCGCGCGCCATCAGCACATCGACATGCGCCGCCGCACTTTCGGCAAGCGCGTCGAGGTCGTAACCACCCTCCATCGAGCTTACCAGACGCCCCCCGCACAACTCGCCCGCCAGATCGCACAGCCGCTCGGTGACCCAGGCGAAATCCTCGGTCTCCAGCATCAGCTCGGCCAGCGGGTCGGCACGATGCGCGTCGAACCCCGCCGAAACCAGGATCAGCTCGGGCCGGAAGTCGCGGACGCGCGGAAAGACCGTCTCTTCCCAGGCGCGGCGGAACTCCGCGCTGCCCGACCGCGGCGCGAGCGGCACGTTCAGGATCGTGCCGTGCGGGCCGGTCTCGTGCGCGGCCCCGGTGCCGGGCCAGAGCGGGAACTGGTGCGTTGATGCAAACAGCGCGCGCGGATCGTCCTCGAGCAGATCCTGCGTGCCGTTGCCGTGATGCACGTCGAAATCCACGACCGCGACGCGGCCCAGCCCGTGATGATCGAGGGCATATTTCGCCGCCGCCGCGACGGTGCCGAACAGGCAGAATCCCATCGTCGTCTCGCGCTCGGCGTGATGGCCGGGCGGGCGGGCGGCGACGAACGCGTTGCGCGCCTCGCCCGACAGCACGAGGTCGACGGCGCGCAGCGCGCCGCCCACGGCGCGGTAGGCCGACGCCAGCGTGCCGGGCGACATCCATGTATCGGCATCCAGCGGCGCAAAGCCGCTATCGGGGGCCGCGGCGCGGATCGCGTCGAGATGCGACCGGGGATGCACCCGCAGCAGGTCGTCCTCGGCCGCCAGCGGGGCGCTGACGCGCGCCAGGTCCTTGCCCTCGAGCGCAGCAAGCACCCGCTCCAGCCGGGCGACCTGTTCAGGGTGGCCGGGTGGCGTCACATGCGCAAGGCAGTCTTCATGGGTGATCAGCGCGGTCGTCATGGCGGTCCTCCAGGGTCTTGCCCGAGACAACCCGGATTCCCGGGCATTGTCCAGTGCCGCCTCAGCCCTGCCCGAGGACGTCCGCGGTCTGCTCGGCGAGGCTGACACCGGCCTGGGTCATGGTCAGATAGGTGTAATCCGCCCCCGCCGCGCGCAACTCTTGCTGGTCGGACTCGAACAGGGCGTGCGACACGATGGGCCCGGTAAAGCCGCGCTGCCGCAGCCCGCGCGCGGCGATCAGCCTTGCCTCGAGATCGTCCATCGCCAGGATCGCCGCCCGGATCTTTCGGAAATCGCAGCTGCGCCAGAAATTGCTGTCCTCGGCATCGGCGAAAAGCACGTTGCGCCCGGCCGCGACATGGGCCTCGGTCTTGTACTGGTCCGCGTCGAGCCCGACGGGCCTCAAACCCTGTTCCTCGGCCCTCTGGTAGGCGGCGCTGCCGGTGCGGCCCATGCCGAAGATCAGCACCTCGGCATCGCCCATGTCCTTGGGCTGCTCGTCGGGATGGATCGTGTCGCGCTCGTATCTCTGCAAGCGCTCCTCGAACCGCTCGAACAGCGGATGGGCGAAGCGGTTCAGCGGCGCCGAGATCACGAACGAGATCGACACGGCGATCGCCAGCGGCACCAGGAATTCCGGGAGCACGCCCGCCGCCACGATCAGCCCGAACTCGGAATAGGCCGTCAGGCTGAGCGCACTCAGAAAGGCGCTGCGGGCCCGCAGCTTGAACGCCGCGAGCAGGGCGAAGAACAACACCCCCTTCAACGGCAGCACGATGCCGACGGCGACGGCGAAGGCCAGCGCCCCCCAGTCCGGCAGCCCGGTCAGACCGATCTGCAGGAAAAACCCCACAAGGAAGACCTCCTTGAGCGACCAGAGCGATTCGCCCAGTTCCTTGGCGCGCTTGTGCGTCGACAGAAGCACGCCGATCACCAGCGCGCCGATCTCCGACGACAGGCCCATCGCCTCGAAGCCCATGCCGCCGATCACCAGCGACAGCAGCATGCCCATCAGCACCAGCAGCTCGTCATGCCCGGCAAGATCCAGCAGCCGGTGCAGCACCGGCCGCAACAGCGGCACGGCAAAGACCAGCAACGCCCAGACATTCGGCGTCTGGCCCGACCAGACGGCCAGCACCACGAGCGCGATGATGTCCTGCACGATCAGGATGCCGATGGCGGTGCGGCCGTGAAAGACGCCCAGTTCGCGCTTGGCCTCCAGCAGCTTCGCGGCCAGCACCGTCGACGAGAACGAAAGCGCGATCGCCACCAGCAGCGCCGTGTTCCAGTCGAGCCCCATGAAAAGCTTCAGGCCGGGCATGAAGACCAGCACCGAGATCGCGAAATGCAGCAGCGCCCCGCCGATCACCTGCGGCTGCGCGATCTGCTTGAGCTTGAGCTTCAGCCCGACGGTGAACAGCAGCATCAGCACGCCCAGATGCGCGATATGCTCCAGCGCCTCGCCACTGTAGACCGGCAGGCCCAGGGGCGGGCCGAAGATGTTGATCGCGAAACCCGCAGCGAGAAACCCGACCAGCGGCGGCAGCCCGAAGGGTCGCACCAGAAGACCGAACAGGAAGGCAAAGCTGATGGTGATGACTTCGAACAAGGCGCATGCCTCCTGAATGACGGGTTCCGATCACGCCGGTCGCACCTTGCCGCAGGGCGGTCGCACGACATCACGCCTTGCTGCCAGCGTGTCCGAGGATCCCCGCGGCGGCAAGCCCCAACTCGCCGCCATGCGCCGTGCCGGCACCCGCGCGATGTCAGATGATCTCGTCCTCGTCATCCAGCGGCGACGCCTCGAGATGCGCGCTGATGCCCTCGGCGGCGGCTTCGGCGCGGCTGGTCTCGGCCACGTGGAACAGCGCGTCGCCCTCGTAGACCACCGGCATGTTGGTGCGCCCGATGACGATCCCGCTCTGCTCGGCCAGAACCTCGCTTTCGACATCGCCGAAGGCATTCGCGACAGCGCCCAGCACCGTGCCCGGCTGCACCGCGTCGCCGACCGCGATGTAGCCGCGAAAAAGCCCGCCGCGCGGCGCGCGGTACCATGTGGAACTGCGCGCCCGCACCGGTTTGCCCTTGTTGCGCGGCACGCCCTTGCTGCCGATCATCCGCATGTGCCGCATCACCCGCAGCAGGCCAGACACCCCCGCGCGCGCCGCGAACTCGTCAAAGCGCAGGCCCTCGCCCGCCTCGTAAAGCAGCACGTCGATCCCCGCCGCCTCGGCCGCCATGCGCAAGGATCCCTCGCGCAGCTTCGAGTCCATCATCACCGGGGCGCCGAAGGCCAGCCCCAGCTCTTCGAGGCGCGCATTGTCGGGGGTCAGCCGGATCTGCGGCAGGTTGGTGCGATTGATCGCCGCCGAATGCAGATCCACCCCGACATCGGCGCGCAGCACGATCTCCTGCATGAAGATATGCGCCAGTTGCGAGGCCATGGACCCCGCGCTCAGCCCCGGGAACACCCGGTTGAGATCGCGCCGGTCCGGCAGGTAGCGCGAATGGTTGAGAAACCCGAAGGTGTTGACGATCGGCACCGCAAGCAGCGTCCCCGCCATGGTCTTGAGCGCGCCCGACCGCAACAGCCGCCGCACGATCTCGACCCCGATCACCTCGTCGCCATGCACCGCCGCCGAGACGAACAGGACCGGACCCGGGCGCTTGCCGTGCACCACCTCGACCGACAGGTGCACCGGCGTGTGATTGGACAGCGTGCTGACCGGGATATCGACCCGCGCGCGCGTGCCCGGGGCCACCGCGGTGCCGCCGATCTCGAAGGGTTTGCGCCTGGCCATGCTGGTCCGCCTCGTGACAATTGCCGTGCCGGTGGCTTAGGCAATCGCGGCGGGGCTGTCCATGCCATCCCGGCTTGATCCCGTGTGGCTTGCAGGGGTATTGCGGCGCATGGCCTCTGACCTTCCCCCCGACTGCCCGGTCTGCCGGGGCCCGTCTCCAGCAGCCTTCGGCGTTTTCGACGGGCTTGGCTACTGGCGCTGCGACACGTGCGGCGCGCGCGGGCTGAACCCCGCGCATCATCCAAGCGCGTCGGCGGAAAAGGCCGAATACGACCGGCACGAGAACCATGTGGGCGACCCCGGCTACCGGCGCTTCCTGTCCCGGCTCACCGATGCGCTGCGCCCGCATCTTTCGCCGGGGGCGCAGGGCCTCGATTACGGCTGCGGGCCCGGGCCGGCGCTGGCGGCGATGCTGCGCGAGGCCGGGCACGAGATGGCGCTCTACGACCCTTTCTACCGGCCCGACAAAAGCGCCCTGTGCAATCGCCACGATTTCGTCACCTGCACCGAGGTCGTCGAGCATTTCCACCGGCCCGCCGAGGAGTTCGACCGGCTTGGCGGTTTGCTGCGCCCCGGCGGGTGGCTGGCGGTGATGACCTGCTTCCAGACCGATGACGCGCGGTTCGCGGACTGGCACTACCGCAAGGATCCCACGCATGTGGTGTTCTACCGCGCCGAAACGCTGGGACACGTGGCCGCCACGCGCGGCTGGTCCTGCACCATCCCGCGCAAGGACGTGGCCCTGATGCAGGTGCCCCCGCCATGACCACCGCGCTCCAAGAGGACCGGCTGGTGGCGGTGCTCCGCGCGATCGACGAAACCGGCGCGCGCACGGTCCTCGATCTCGGCTGCGGCAGCGGCGACCTGATCCTGCGGCTTGCGACGCGTGCCTCTTGCACCCGGATCACCGGGATCGATACCGATCTGGAGTCGTTGCGCCGCCTGCAGGCACGGCTGGCGGATCTGCCTGCCGACGCCCGCGCGCGGGTGCAGATCGCAAACGCCTCGATGACCGCCGCGCATCGCAGCCTTCGCGGCTACGACTGCGCAACCCTTGTCGAGACGATAGAGCATCTGCCCCACGCCGATCTCAACCGGCTGGAACGCGCGCTCTTCGCCGACATGCGGCCGCAGCATATCATCGTCACCACGCCGAATGCCGACTACAACCCCGTGCTCGGCGTGCCGCCGCACCGGTTCCGGCATCCGGGTCACCATTTCGAATGGTCGCGCGAGCGCTTCGGGCACTGGGCCGACGGCGTGGCGGCGCGCAACGGCTACAGCGTGACGCGGCGCGACGTGGCCGGAACACATCCCGCACTTGGCGGGGCCAGCCAGATGGCGATCTTCCGGCGATCGGGTCAGGTCCCGTAACGCGCCACGAAGTTGCGCAGGATCCGCTCGGGGGCGTGCACATCCGCGGCCCGGCACATGGCGATCAGATCGTCGGCGGTCTCGGGCGGAAAGTACCCGCGATGGCGGTAGATGCGGATGCGCGTCTCGAACCCCGCCGCGTCGGCCTCGGGGTGGAACTGCGTGGCATAGACGTTCCGCCCGTAGCGCACCATCTGGTAGGGGCAGCTGGGCGAGGCGACGAGGTGAACGCAGCCCGCCGGCAGCGCCTGCAACGCCTCCTTGTGCCCGACGAAGGCGGCGAAGTCGCGCGGCACATCGATCAAAAGGGGATCGCCCGCACCGGCCTCGGTCAGCGTGCAATCCGCGGTGCCCACGGGTTCGCCAAAGGCGCGCTTGGCGACATCGCCACCCAGATGCTTGCCGAGGATCCCGATCCCGTAACAGCACCCCAGGAACGGCACGTCGTCCGTGGCAATCCGCGGCATCAGCGAAAGAACCTCCGCCTCGATCCGCGCCTCTTGCGGGGTCTTGTCACTCGGGGCGTCGCTGACACAGCCGGGGCCGCCGCCGACGATCACGCCCGCCACATCGCCAAGGTCCAGCCCCTCCGGCAGGCCCTGCTGATCGAGGCGGATGCGGCGGGTCTGTGCCGCGCGCAGCCCACCCTTGCGCAGGATCGCGGCGAACTCGTCATCGGCGGCCTCGTCCTCGGGGCGCAGTTGCAGGATCAGGAACGGCTTGGGGGTGGGCATTCGGCAACCTCCATGGGCTGATGCGTGGTTGCCCTGCCCGGTCGCCCGGGTCAAGACACGGCCTGCGAACTTGACGCGGGCCGGCAGAGAGGTAGGGTGCGCGCATCCAGACGCGAGCCCTTCACATGATCCAGCGCATGACGCCGCCCGCGCGATACCGGGCCTGACCGGCCGTGACCCGGTCTCTCAGCCTTGCGGCCTACATGGCATTCGCGCGCCGCGCCGGGCCGGCCCCGCCGCCACCGGAGACGCCGCGGCCCGACGGCCCGCTGATCTGGGCGCATGCGATCGACCCCGAGCGGGCCGACACTCTGATCGACCTCAGCAAGCGGCTGGTGCAACATCGCGCAAGCCTCCACATGATCCTGACCGGTCCCGGGCCCGCGCCGCAACGGCTCGACCCCCGCGGCGCGGTGATCTGGCAGGAGGCGCCCGACGATACCGGGCCCGCGGCAGACGTCTTTCTGGATCATTGGCGCCCGGATATCTGCCTGTGGACGGGCGGCGATCTGAAACCTGCGCTTCTGATCCATGCCGCAGAGCGCGACATCCCGCTCTACCTCGTCGATGCCGACGAGGCGCGGCTCGACCGGACGACGTGGCGATGGGCGCCCGACCTGCCCCGCGCCGTGCTGGGCCGCTTCGCCGAGATCCACGCCAGAAGCGACAGCGCCGCGCGGCTGCTGCGCCGGCTTGGCGCGCCGAATGCCAGCCTGCGCACCACCGGGCCCTTCCTGGCCGAGGCGCTGACGCTGCCGCATGACATGTCCGACCGCGAGGAAATGGCCCGCATCCTGCGCGGGCGCCCGGTCTGGCTGGCCGCCATGGTGCAGGCCGCCGAGCTGTACACCGTGCTCGACGCGCATGAAAACCTCGGCCGCGTGGCGCACCGGTCGCTGCTGATCCTCGTGCCCGACGACATGGCCGAGGCCGACACCTTCGCGCGGCACCTCTCCGCGGCCGGCTGGCGCCATGTGCGCTGGTCCCAAGGCGAGATGCCGGGCGAGGCGACGCAGGTGGTGCTGGCCGATGCGCCCGGCGAGATGGGGCTGTGGTACCGGCTGGCCCCGGTGGCGTTCATGGGCTCGTCGCTGATGCCGGGATATTCGGGGCGCGATCCGAACGAGCCGGCCGCCCATGGCTCGGCGATCATCCACGGGCCGCATGTCGCGCGCTACCGCGACCGTTACGCCCGCTACGCCAGGGCCGACGCGGCACGGCGCGTCGAGGATGCCGAGACGCTGTTCGAGGCCGTGCAGGCCCTCATGCCGCCCGACCGTTCCGCGCTGATGGCGCAGGCCGCCTGGAATGTCGCCTCGAAAGGCGCGGCTGTCACCGACCGCATCGTCGACATGCTTCTGGACCGGCTCGACCGGCAGGCGGCCGCGCGGTGAGACCGCCGGGTTTCTGGTTCACGCCCCCCGATGCGCCCGGTCTTCGGGCGCGGCTGCTGGCGCCTCTCGGCTGGCTTCAGGCGCGGCGCATGGCGCACCGCATGGCGCGACCGGGCGGCTGGCGCGCGCCGCTGCCGGTGATCTGCGTGGGCACCCTCGACGCCGTCGGGTCCGACACGACATCGACGGTACAGACGCTCGCCCTGCATCTGCAGGCGCGCGGGCGGCGGCCGACGATCCTGATGCCCGGGCAGCGCGGCCCCGTGGCGGTCGATCCCCAACACCATACGGCAGAGGATGTCGGTGACGCGGCACTGCTGACCGCCGCCTTCGCGCCGACATGGGCGGCGCGGCACCGCGCCGCCGGCGCACGCGCCATCGTCAGGGCCGCAGAGGGCTCACCGCAAGGCACCGACTGCATCCTGATGGCGGACGGAGTCCAGGATCCCTATATCGTCAAGGACTTGACGTTGATCGTGGCCGATGCCGTGACCGGCTTCGGCAATGGTCGCAGCCTGCCCGCCGGCCCGTTATACGAACCCGTGGGGACCGCTTTGGCGCGGGCAGACCTGCTGGTCTCCATCGGACCGCCCGCCGCACAAAAAGCCTTCGACCGTGCATGGCGTCACGTGATCGACATCCCGAAGATACGCGCGCGTATGGAGGCGTTGCAGACCGGAATGGACTGGCGCGGCGCGCGCGTCCTCGCCTTTGCCGGCATCGCCCATCCGCAAATGTTCTTCGGCATCCTGCGCGGCCTCGGCACCGATCTTGTCCGCGCCGAGGCATTGGAGGAACATCAACCCCTGACGGTCGCGCTGATGACACGCCTCGACCGCGAGGCGAAGCTCTTGGGCGCGCAACTGGTGACCACCGAAAAGGATGCCGTCCGCCTGCCGCCCGCCTTCCGGCGCAACGTGCTGACCCTGCCCGTGAGGCTACAACTCGAGGATCCCGCGCCGCTCGATGCGGCGCTCGACCGGGTCGGGCTGTGACACCGGCACCGCCGGCGCGAACTCACTCGGCCAGCTTATCGTCGATGATCGCCTTCAGATCGTCGTAGGCCATGTTCGAGTGTTTCTCGCCGTTGATGATCAGCGTCGGCGTGGACGTCACGTTATCCGCCTCGGCATTCTGCTGATACCAGGCGACGAGGGCCTGCGCCTTGTCCTGGTCGTTCAGGCAGGCCTCCAGCGTGTCGGGCTCCAGCCCCGCCACCTTGCCGATGCGGCGCAGGTTGCCGGCGATCTCGGCCGGCTCGCCCTGGGTCCAGTCGCGCTGCTGGTCGTAGATCATGTCGGCGATCCCGAAGAACTTCTCTTCGCCACCACAGCGTGCGACCATCGACGCCCAGAGACCGAACCGGTCGAAATAGACGTCGCGATAGATGAAATGCAGCTGGCCATCCTCGATGTAATCGGCCTTGAGTTGCTTGAACGGCCCGGCGTGAAAGCTTGCGCAATGCGGGCAGGTGAAGGACGCGTATTCGATCAGCGTCACCGGCGCGTCCTCGGGGCCCATCGTCATTTCCGTGATCTGCGAGGTGTCCGGCGCGTCCTGCGCCTGCACGGGTCCCGTCAGCACGGCAAGGGCAAGTGCGGCGGTTGCGATCAGTCGTTTCATCATCTCACCTTTTCAGTTTCGGACCATCAGCGTCGCGTCTTGGTCAATACGTTGCGCGCCAGCGATTCCAGCGCCTGGCGCAGGCCGTCATCGGCTACGGGGGCCGTCATCTCGGCCGCCTCGCGCGTCGTTTCGGGCGCGGGGGCCGCAGGGGTCCTCGGCTTTGGCGCGCGGCGGTGGTCGAAATTCACCTGCCCCTCGGCGAACCCGGTCGCGGCGGTCTGGGTGATCCGGATGCGCGCGATGGCATTGTAGCCGTAGACGGCATTGACCTTCTCGCGCAGCTTTTCCTTCTGCATCTCCAGCATCGGCGCCTGGGCGCCGGTGGTCAGCAGGGTCAGCGTCGCGCCCATACCCTGCCGCGCGTAGGACACCTCGACCGGGCGCGCGATCGCCGCGATCTCTTCCCCGGCGATCTCGGGCCAGTGCGTCAGCAGGCGCGACTGTGCGAAACCTCGGCTTTCCGAGGCGCGGCGCACACTGGATTGCAGCAGCGCCGAGGTCCGCTTGAACCCGTATGTCGTCGTATGTCGGTTGGCCATGCTTGGCACCCTCCCAATGACGCCTAACTTATGGCATGTGACGGCGGATGCCAGACCAGATTGAGCGTGGACCATAAACTATGCGTTATCGTGCCGATGCCGACGACCTCCTGCGCTGGTATGACAGCCATGCGCGCGCCCTGCCGTGGCGCGTCGGCCCGGACGCCCGCGCGGCCGGCACGCGCCCCGACCCCTACCGCGTCTGGCTGAGCGAGGTGATGCTGCAACAGACCACCGTCGCCGCCGTGCGCAGCTATTTCGAGCGGTTCACGACCCTCTGGCCCACGGTCGGCGATCTCGCGGCGGCCCCGGATGCGGATGTGATGGGCGAATGGGCGGGCCTTGGATATTATGCCCGCGCGCGCAACCTGCTGAAATGCGCGCGCGTGGTCGCCTCCGAGCATGACGGCGTCTTCCCGCAGAGCCGCGAGGGGCTGATGCGCCTGCCCGGTATCGGGCCCTATACCGCCGCCGCGATCGCCGCCATCGCGTTCGACCGGCCCGAAACGGTCGTCGACGGCAATGTCGAGCGGGTGATGGCGCGCCTGTTCGACATCCACACCCCGCTGCCGGCTGCCAAACCCGAACTGACCCGCGCCGCGGCCGGGCTGACGCCCGACGACCGGCCCGGCGATTACGCACAGGCGGTGATGGATCTCGGCGCGACGATCTGCACGCCGCGCGCGCCCGCCTGCGGGATCTGCCCGTGGATGCAGGCTTGTGAGGCGCGCGCCGCCGGAACCGCCGCCGACCTGCCGCGCAAGGCCCCGAAAAAGGCCAAGCCCGTGCGGCTTGGCTATGCTTATGTCGCGCGCCGCAGCGATGGTGCCTACCTGCTCGAGGACCGGCCCGCGCACGGCCTTCTCGGCGGCATGCTGGGATGGCCCGGCAGCGCGTGGGACGACGATCCCGACCACGCGCCTCCGCTACAAGCGGACTGGCAGATGATCGACGCCGAGGCGCGCCACACTTTCACGCATTTCCACCTGCGGCTGCGTGTCCTGGTGGCCGAGGTGCCGACAGGATCCACGCCCGCAACCGGCGCGTTCCGCGCGCGCGACGATTTTCGCCCCGCGCATCTGCCGACGCTGATGCGGAAGGTGTTTGACCTTGCCCAAGGCGCGTTCGAAACTGCGCCGGCATCCGAATATTCACCCGAGGACAGATCATGATCCCCGCCGCCCGCGTCGCCCGGCTTCACCGCGCCCTGCCCTTCTGGCTGTCGCTTCTGCTGGTGCCGGTCGCCGTGGCGGGCGCGCTGGTCGGCGGCTGGACGGTGATCCTCGTGCCGGTCGTGACATGGTACCTGTTTTCCATTCTCGACGCGATCCTCGGGCTTTACACCGAGAATGCCGATCCCGAGACGCCCGAGGACCGGCTGACATGGTACCGCGCGATCACGCTGATCTGGGTGCCGGTGCAGTTCGGGCTGCTCTACTGGATGATCTGGTACGTGACGGGGCCGGGTGACGCGCATCTGTCGCCGCTGGAAACGATTCTGTTGTTCTTCGGGCTGGGGGCGATCACCGGCACCGTGGGCATCAATTACAGCCACGAATTGATGCACCAGCGCAACCGGGCCGAGCGGTTCCTTGGCGACCTGCTGCTGGCGATGGTGCTCTATTCGCATTTCCGGTCGGAACACCTGCAGGTGCATCACCGCCATGTCGGCACACCGCGCGACCCGGTGACCGCGCGTTACAACGAGGGGTTTCACCGGTTCTTTCCGCGGGTGCTGAAAGCCTCGCTTCTGTCGGCCTTCGGCGCAGAAAAGGCGATGCTCGCGCGCAAGGGACGACCCTGGTACGACCCGTCGAACCCGTTCTTCCGCTACTGGGCGCTACAGGCGGTGATGCTGGGGCTGGCCGGTCTGGTCGGGGGCTGGACCGGGCTGGCGCTGTTCGCGTGGCAAGCCGTCGTCGCGATCTGGCAGCTGGAACTGGTAAACTATATCGAACATTACGGGCTGACGCGCGAACATCTCGGTGCCGGCAAGTACGAGCATGTGAAACCGCGGCATAGCTGGAACGCCGCGCACAGGGCGTCGAACTGGCTGCTGATCAACCTGCAGCGCCACTCGGACCATCACTACAAGCCCGACCGGCGCTTTCCGCTGCTGCAGACGCATGACGAAGCCGAGGCGCCGCAACTGCCCCATGGCTATCCGCTAATGACGCTCGCGGCGATGGTGCCGCCGCTGTGGCGCCGGGTGATGAACCCGCGGGTGCGCGCATGGCGCCGCCGTCACTACCCGCATGTCACCGATTGGCAGCCCTATAACGCGGCGACCAATCCGCGGCCGCGCTAGCCCGCCTGCGCCGGCAGATGCCCGGTCTTCACGTAGATGACACAGCCCTCGTCCGAGAACGGCGTATGCTCCGACCGGTCCGGGGATCTGATCCACGTGCCCGCCGGGTAATCGCCGTGCTCGTCCTGGTAGGTGCCGCTCAGCACGAAGATCTCTTTGCCGCCCGCATGGCGGTGCGCCTCGAGCCGCGTACCGGGCGCCATCCTGACAAGGCGCACGGTCTCGTTGACCGCGCTGTGCAATGGCAAGATCTCGACGCCCTCTGCCGGGCCGGGCTGAAATTCCGCCCGGTTGGTGTCGACATGGAAGTGATCGGTATCCGACGGGTCGAACTGGTGCAGCTTCACGAGGATCGTGCAGCCGTCCTTCGTGTGCGGCTTGTGGCGTGTGCCAATCGGATTTCGGACATAGGTTCCGGCCGGGTAATCGCCCGATTCGTCGGAAAACACCCCGTCGAGCACGAGGTATTCCTCGCCGCCGCCATGGGTGTGGGCGTCGAACCACGAATCGGGCGCGAAGCGCACGATGGTGGTCGCGCGCGCCACCTCGTCGCCCACCCGGTCGAGCATCATGCGGTCCACCCCGCCAGCCGGGGACTGCACCCATTCGTAATCCTCGGGGCGGATGACCACCCGTTGCGAAAAATCGGCATTGACACGCATCGCCTGTCCCCTTGTCCAAAGTTTCCCGCAACATAAGCGCGCGGCCCGCCGGTTCAAGCCGGCCACGAAAAACCCCCGCGGGCAAGGCCAGCGGGGGTTTTTCTGATCACGCGCGGCGTGTCAGCCGTTCTTCTTGCCCTTGACCGGGGCCCAGATGCGCTTGTTCGTCAGGTACAGCAGCACCGACAGCACGGTCAGAAAGATCACACCCGTCAGGCCCGCGTTCTTGCGCGCCATCATCTTGGGCTCGGCCGTCCACATCAGGAAGGCGGCCACGTCCTCGGCCTGCTGTTCGATGGTGGCCTCGGTGCCGTCGTTGAACTCGACATCATCGCCCCAGAGCGGCTGCCCCATGTTGATCCAGCTTCCGGGAATGGTGGGATTGCCGTGATCATCCTTGCATTCATCCGGGACACCGCCGGCGCCGAACGCGACATTGTAGCTACCCTCGAAGTCGTCGGGGGCACAGGCCGGCGGCTCCTCGTAACCCACCAACAGCGAATAGATGTATTCCGGTCCGCCGATCCCGTTGATCAGCTGCGAGATGCCGGTGCCGTAAGGCCCGTGGAAGCCGGCCCGCTTCTTCGCCATCAGCGACAGGTCGGGCGCGTTTTCCAGTTGCGACATCGGGAAATCATCCGTGGGCTTGGCCTCGCGGTAATCGTCGATCTCCTCGTCATAGACCTCGTATTGCGAGGCGTAGGCACGCATCTGGTCCTCGGGCAAGTTGGGCCCGCCCTCGGCCGCCAGGGTGCGCAGCGGCACGTATTGAAGGCCGTGACAGGCCGAACAGACCTGCGTGTAGACCTTCAACCCGCGCTGAAGCTGCACCTGGTCGAAGGCCCCGAAGGGACCTTCGAACGAGAACTGCGCATCCTCGATATGCGTCTCGCCAGCGGCAGCCCACGCCCCCCCGGTGGACAGGGCCAGCGCCGTGACGGCCGCAATGCCTGATGTCTTGAACATTGTCTTTCGTCCTTTCTTATTCGGCGGGGGCCTGAGACGGGCCGTAATGCGCATCGAAGTCCTGTTCGATGGTGGCCGGGGCCGCCTCGGGTTTCTCGATCACGCCGAGCAGCGGCAGGATCACCAGGAAGTAGGCGAACCAGTAGGCCGACCCGATCAGCGAGATCGTCGAATAGGGAGGCTCGGCGGGCATCGCCCCGGCCCACATCAGCACCACGAAATCGACGCAGAGCAGCGCGAACCACCACTTGAACATCGGCCGGTACCGGCCCGAGCGGACCGACGAGGTGTCAAGCCAGGGTGCAAGCGCCATGACCGCGATCGACCCGAACATCGCCAGCACCCCGAAGAACTTGGCGTCGATGATCCCGCCGGTGATCCAGCTTGCGAACATCACCACCCAGACATCCGAGGTAAAGGCGCGCAGGATCGCGTAGAACGGCAGGAAGTACCATTCCGGCACGATGTGCGTCGGCGTCACCAGCGGGTTGGCCTCGATGTAGTTGTCGGGATGGCCGAGATAGTTGGGCATGAACCCGACGATCGCGAAGAAGACGACCATGATCACGGCCAGCGCGAAGAGGTCCTTGATCACGAAATAGGGCCAGAACGGCAGCGTGTCCTTTTCCGCGTCGGCCTTCGAGGTGCGGCGCACCTCGACCCCGGTGGGGTTGTTGTTGCCGGTGGTGTGGAATGCCCAGATGTGCAGCGCCACGAGGGCGGCGATCACGAAGGGCAGCAGGTAGTGCAGCGAGAAGAACCGCGTCAGCGTCGCGTTGCCCACGGCCGGACCGCCCAGCAGCCAGGTCTGGATTGGCTCGCCGATGAACGGGATCGCGCCGAACAGCCCGGTGATCACCGTGGCGCCCCAGAACGACATCTGCCCCCAGGGCAGCACGTAGCCCATGAACGCGGTCGCCATCATCGCGAGATAGATCAGCATGCCGATGATCCACGTCACCTCGCGCGGGGCCTTGTAGGACCCGTAATAGAGGCCGCGGAAGATGTGCAGGTAGACGGCGACGAAGAACAGCGAGGCGCCGTTCATGTGCAGGTACCGGATGAAGTGCCCGCCATTCACGTTGCGCATGATGTGCTCGACCGACCCGAAGGCCATGTCGACATGCGGCACGTAATGCATCACCAGGACAATGCCGGTGATGATCTGCAACGCAAGGCAGAAGGTCAGGACGATGCCCCAGATCCACATGAAGTTGAGGTTCTTGGGCGTCGGGATCATGATCGTGTCATACAGGAGCCCGACGATGGGCAGCCGCGAATGCAGCCATTTCTGACCGCTCGTTGTCGGCTCGTAATGATCGTGCGGAATACCGGACATGTGCGCCTCTCCTTATCCCAGTTTGATCGTCGTATCGTCGACGAATTCGGCCATCGGCACCGGAAGGTTCTCGGGCGCCGGTCCCTTGCGGATGCGCCCGGCGCTGTCGTAATGCGATCCGTGGCACGGGCAGAACCAGCCGTTGTAATCGCCGGCCCCGTCCCCGATCGGGACGCAGCCGAGATGCGTGCAGACACCCTGCTCGACCAGCCACTCACCGTTCTCGTCCAGCGTCCGGTTCTCGTCGGTCGCGGGGGCGTCATCGGCAAGGTTGGCGTTGCGCGCCAGCGGGTCCGGCAGGGCGTCCAGAGAGACGCCGCGCGCTTCCTCGATCTCGGCTTCCGTGCGCCGGCGGATGAAGACCGGCTTGCCAAGGAAGTTGACGCTGATCTGCTGGCCCGTCTGGACACCGCCGATATCGACGCGGATGGTGGACAGGGCCTGCACATCCGCTGAGGGGTTCATCTGGTTGATCAGCGGCCAGATCGCCGCGCCTGCAGTAACGGCCCCTGCCCCGGCGGTGGCGAAGTACAGGAAATCCCTACGGGTGCCGTCGTGATCGTCGGTATGGGACACGAGGTAAACTCCATCTGTCAGAGCCGTCGCTGCAGCGTCGCGAAGATCGGACTACAGCTTGGCTGGATTTATTCTAACGCGTTATCTAGCGGGGCTAGCCCAAGCCGTCCAGCCCACAATACCCCGAGATCGGGGCAGAGCGCGCTTGTGTCGCGCTTTATACTGCCCGAATTGAGCATCGGATCAGGTTTTTTCACATGCCGGGCGCAAGGCCCGGCCTAAGGGGCGGTCCGCGTCATGCTGTCGCGCCCTGCGAATTCCGCGTACCATGCCTCCAGCGCCGGCCGCCCCTTGCGCCAGCTGCGCGCGTCGTGGCGCAGGTCGAGATAGCCCAGCACACAGCCGGTGGCGATGTGGCTCATGTCGAGCGGGCCGGCGAGGTGGCTCATCCAGCGGGCCTCCATGGCGTCGAGCCCGCGTTCGATCTTGGCCCATTGCGCCTCGATCCACGGGCCGTATTGCATCTCCTCGGGGCGGAACTTGCCCTCGTAGACCATCAGGACGGCGGCCTCCATGATCCCCTCGGCGGTGGCCTCGAGCGTCAGCACCTCCCAAAGCCGCGCGGGCGGATAGACGCTGCGATATGCCAGCGTGTCGAGATACCGGGTGATGACCCGGCTGTCGTAAAGCGTTGTGCCCTCGGGGCGGACGAGCGCCGGGATCTTGCCAAGCGGGTTGGCCGCGGCCGCCTGCGGATCGGTCTCGAGCGGGGTGGTGGTCACGTTGACCACCTCGATCTGATCCTCGAGCCCCGCCTCGATCATCAGGACGCGCACCTTGCGCACGAACGGGGATTGCGGTGACGCGATGAGCTGCATGGCGAGATCCTCGGCTGTTGCAGGGCGACGCTATGCGTACGCAACGGGGGTGTAAAGCGTACACGCTGTACGCAGGCCTCAGGCCGGGCTCAGGCCGCGGTCAGTTGCGTGCCGGTATGGCCGGTCACCGTGGCGGTCACGATCGCGCCCTCGGGGCGGTCGCTGTCGAAGCGCGCTTCGGTGAATTGCTCGGTCCGGCCCATGCGCGGGTGTTCCATCAGGATATTGTGGGCGCGGCCCTGTTGTTCCGCAAGATGAGCGGTGACCCGCGCCGCCCCCGCCGCGCGCAGACGTGCCGCGCGCTCCTTTATCACGCGCCCGTTCACCTGCGGCATCCGCGCGGCGGGCGTGCCAGGCCGGGCCGAGTAGGGAAAGACATGCAGCCATGTCAGGTGGCACTCTTCTAGCAATTTCAAAGAGTTGACAAACTGCGCCTCGGTCTCGGTCGGGAAACCGGCGATGATGTCGGCGCCGAAGGTCATGTCAGGGCGCAGGCGCAACGCATCTTCGCAGAACCGGATCGCGTCATCGCGCAGATGGCGACGCTTCATCCGCTTAAGGATCAGGTCGTCGCCGTGCTGAAGGCTGAGATGCAGGTGCGGCATCAGCCGCGGCTCGGTCGCGATGGCCTGCATGAGGGCGTCGTCCACCTCGATCGAATCGATCGAACTGATCCGCAGTCGCGGCAGATCGGGCACCAGCTTGAGGATGCGCATCACCAGATCCCCCAGCCGCGGCGCCGCCGGCAGGTCGCCCCCCCAGCTCGTAAGGTCAACGCCTGTCAGCACAATCTCGTTATAGCCGGCATCGACCAGCCGCTTGATCTGGTCGACCACGAGGCCCGCAGGAACGCTGCGCGAATTGCCGCGGCCGTAGGGGATGATGCAGAAGGTACAGCGATGGTCGCAGCCGTTCTGGATCTGCACATAGGCGCGGCTGCGCGTTCCGAACCCGTCGATCAGGTGGCCGGCGGTCTCGGTCACGCTCATGATGTCGTCGACCTGCACCCGCTCGGACGCGCCGATGAAATCCGCGGCCAACCGGCCCCAGGTGTCGGGCTTCATCTTCTCGGTATTGCCGATGACGACGTCCACCTCGGGCATCGCGGCGAAGGTGCCGGGTTCGGTCTGTGCCGCGCAGCCGGTGACGATCAGCCGTGCGTCCGGGTTCTCGCGGCGCAGGCGCCGCACCTCCTGTTTGGCCTTGCGCACGGCCTCGGCGGTCACCGCGCAGGTATTGACCACGAGCGCGTCGCCCAGCCCCGCCTGCCCGGCGAGATCCTTCATCGCCTCGGTCTCGTAGGCGTTGAGCCGACATCCGAGCGTGGTGAAACGCGGCGCCGTCATGGAATCCTCGCAAGAAATTCGGGGGTTAGCACCCCGGTCGCGACATGCGCCGTCTCGCCGGTCATCCAGACCCCGTCGGCGCGCCAGTCGATGTCGAGCGTCCCGCCATCGAGATCGACCCGCACCCTGTGCCCGGTCAGCCCCCGCCGAACCGCGGCGACGGCGGCCGCGCAGGAAGACGAGCCCGAGGCCAGCGTGATGCCCACACCCCGCTCCCACACCCGCACGCGCAGGTGATCGGGGGCGACGAGGCTTGCCACCTGCACATTGGTGCGCTCGGGGTAAAGCGGGTGATGCTCGTAGCGCGGCCCAAAACTGTCGAGCGGCACGGTGTCGGCATCGGCGACTAAAAAGGTGCAATGCGGATTGCCCATGCCGGTGGCGGCCGGGCCGCCCTCGATCGGCAGTTCCAGCGTCTCCATGGCCTCCGATAGCGGCACCTCGTCCCAGGCAAGCTGCGGCTGCCCCATATTGACCGCGACCCGCCCGTCACCGGCATCAACCGCATGCAGACGGCCGCGCGCGGTGGTCAGCTCCAGCTTGGACGCGCCGCTTTCGTCCATGAGATGCCTCGCGATGCAGCGCGTCGCGTTGCCGCAGGCCGCAGAGACAGAGCCGTCGGCGTTATGGAACACCAGATGCGCGTCGCCCGGTCCGGCCTCGATCAACGCCAGCTGATCGAAGCCGATGCCCCGGTGCCGGTCCGCGATGGCCGCGACCAGCGCCGGCGACAGATCGATCGCGTGCGCTCGCGCATCCAGCACGACGAAATCATTGCCGAGGCCGTGCATCTTCATGAAGGGCAATCCAGTGTCGCGCATATCTGTCATCCCGACGCATATAACGGCACTGTCAGGATGAATCCATACGGTCCCACGCAATCGCGTCACTTTCGGGGTTGACCCCTCGCGGCGGTGTTTCTAGGAACGCACCCTGTGAGGCGTCCCGTCACGACGTGGGAGGACGCGCGTTTTCGAACGCAGGCCGCCGGACATTACCGCTTGATCCTTCGGGAGAGATCGGTTTAAGGCGGTGACGGGTGGCCCGACGGGTTGCCCGAAACGAGAGATGGGCCGTTAGCTCAGTTGGTAGAGCAACTGACTTTTAATCAGTGGGTCGCAGGTTCGAATCCTGCACGGCTCACCATCTTTTCTTTAAACAACAAGACATTAAGGCTAGCGCAAACTAGAGCCGGAACTGTTCGAGAAACAGCCATACTACTTTACGGGATGTGACAACTACCGCCGAAAAAGCGACGCGCGGAACGAGAGGGCCATGAAAATAGCTTGCATATGTGCGTTTCCGCGGAAGATGAATTACGGGATGCTCAGTGTCGATCTCGCGTTCGAGAACTTTTGCCACGCCGCCTTGGGTGATCACTTTGAGGTTTCATATTTCAACATAGAAGAAGCTATCACGATTGATTGTGGAAGCTCCCGATGCTTGCATTATGAATTTCTACACTCTCCGGAGCGTCAACTATCTGATTCTGATATTATTGTGATCTGGGGTGACTTCACGACGTCCTCGGTTTACGTGGATGACGTTCTAAAACACCTCGTGTCAAAGCTCAAAATCACCGAAACTAAAGCCATTGATATATATTTAAAAGGATTGCTTCTTGAGGAATGTCCAGACTCTATTTTGAAGAAGGTGCTGATTGTCAGTTCAAACTTATTGCCGAACGCAGCTTGCCAAATGTCGACTCGGTATAGGGAAACGGCAACAAGACTCTACAGTCAAGCTGCGGCGATCATTCCACGTGACCCCATGAGCGCTGCTATCGCGCAGATTTTCCGAGGCAATCCAACTGACGTATCATGCGGCGTCGATGCGGCGTTTTTCTTGGCAACGCAATCCGCGACCGTCGGCTCAGCCGATCGAATCGGTTTCAGCTTTGGCAGAACTGCAGGGCCTAAAAGCCGGCTGCTCCGCAAATGGCCTGTCCATCGCTTTACCAAAGCGCTGTCTCGTGCAGCAAGCCTTCCGTTGTACGATATCGGCTGGAAATCATCAGGCGGCGATGCGTCGCTTTTTTACGAAAAACTCGAGGAGTTGAGGCGCTGTCGATTGATTGTCACTGACACGTATCATTGTGCTATCAATGCGATGCGAGAGGGGGTTCCCGTTATTTGCGTCGGAGAAGGTGCCCGACATCAATTCACAACTCTGGGCGACAAGAAGAAGGAGTTTCTATTTCACGCCTTCATGGCGCAGGGTCTCTACGCGTTCAGCGACAATCCTCAACTTATTTTTTCAACTCATCGCGTTGCAAACGAGTACCTTGGCAATGCGCTTGACGATACGTATGCTGCTCAGATCCGCAAGAATATAGAAATTGCGAAAAGCAATCAGATCATCGCTTTCCAGTCCGCAATCAGAAAGCTGGTATCGTGACGCAGATCTCCGTCATCATCCCCACTTGTGACCGACCTTCAGAATTCGTATGTACGGCCATTCGCTCGGTTCTGGCGCAAAGCCTCACCCCTCTTGAAGTTATTGTGGTCGACAATGGCACGCACAATGCCGATCCTGCAAGCCTGCCCCAAGGTGTTACGCTCTACAGGCTACCGCCTCGAGTGGGTCCGTCGCGCGCGCGGAACTTCGGCGCGGCTATGGCCAAGGGCACGCACCTCGCCTTTCTGGACGACGACGACTGGTGGGATACGAATTACCTGCGCGAGGCTACGGCTGTTTTGCAAGCGGTCAGGACGCGTTGTGTTTACGGGCGCTTGGATATTCACCGGAACGGAAACCTTGAACTCTACAAATCTCTTGATCCTGACAATTTGCAAATTTCAGTATTGTTACACCGGAACCCGGGAACATACGGCTCAAACCTGTTGATCGAAAAGACTTTATTTTGGCGCGCTGGCGGCTTTAATGAAACGCTTCGCACGTCAGAAGACAAGGCCCTGGCGATAGAACTCATGCTTTTTGATGAACGAATATCCGCGTCTCCAATGGCGATTGCGGTGCTCCGTGATCATCAAGGCTCCAGACTTAGTACTAATATCATTGGGCGCCTTCGGTTCGTACGATTATACCGCCATAATTTGAGTTATATGGAGTATCTTGCAATCGGCTTCAGGATTCTGAGACGAGACCTCAAGCGGCAGTTCAAACACAATCTCCGAATCCAAACTCGATAAAAGAGAGTCCTCTTGAAACACTTGAACATCCGAAATGATACTCAAACCGGGCAAACTGGCGCTTTGGACAACTGTTATTTAAGTGTTTCATGACGCATCCTTTCACCGCATTTGACGATCTCGAAGTCGTCTCGTCACGCCAACCGCATCCCGAGGCAATGACGCTTTGTGCCATTGGTCGCAACGAGATGTATTTCTTACCCGCATTCTTGGAGCACTACCGGAAACTGGGCATCGAACAATTCGCAATCCTGAACGACCGTTCCACGGACGGGACCAGAGAATATCTTTTATCGCAGCCGGATGTCGTACTTTTCGAAAGCAAGTATCGTTACGGCGACCAGGTCGATCTGCCCAAAAGCATGGTAGACAAGATGCTGAGTGGCCGCATCCTGCATATCTGGCGGACGATCTTCTACGCCCGCTTTGCGAAAAATCGTTGGGCTGTGCAGACTGACCTTGACGAATTCATTCATCTTCCTGCGGGCAAGACGTTTCAGGACATTGCCGGTATGCTGGACCGAGACGGAAGCAATCTTGCCTATGGCCTGATGTTGGATGTCTATCCCGAGACATTGTCCGACCTCGCAGCAATGTCCGATCAACGCGAGATTGATCTGGCCGCGAATTGGTATTTCGATGCCGAACCTCATGTGAAATTGCGTGTCGGTAAATTTCCCAAGATCCTCCACCCCGGTGCCCGTGCGCGGCTGTACAATGCCTACGGTATTGCACGGCCTTACCAGAGACAGGAGACGCCCAGATCCAGATACGAGATTTGGTGGAAACGGATGAAACACAGCCGGTTTGGCACCAGAATTCCACCATACAATAACATTTACAAGCCGTTGATGGCAAAGTGGCCCGACGGCGCCTATTTCAAAGATTCGCACAGGACGTCCTTAGACGGCAATCACCGGATTCTGTTGCCTTTCCAGCATTATCGGTTCACGGGTGCTTTATACGCCAAGATCGACATGGCGATACGTGAAAATTCCTATAGTGCGGGTTCGCGGGACCACCACCTGTTGTCGGATCTGCTGGTGCAGATGCATGCTGTCGGCGACGGGACATTTCTGTACGAGAATTCCCGCGTTTTGCACAGGTTCGACGATTTCAGACACGCCGGAGTGTCTATTGGGCTTTGAACGACCCATCCCACTTCGAGCAACCGACTTGCACAGGTCGTGCCGCACGTAACTATGCAATTACGGGTGCAAGCGCTCTGCCACAAACGGCGCCAACAAGCTTGCGTGCCCATGGGAGGGGCCTGCCGCCGAGACAAGCCCGGCTCCACTCACCGTCGTCGCCTGATCTCCTCTGATCCGCCATGGCGCCCCTCGGGGCCTGTGATCCACGGTCCGGGACCGGCGCCGGCTCGGTTGTCAACGTGCCCGGGCAGTCCACGGGCGATAGGTCGATGTTCATGCCCCGCCACTTGATGTTATCCCGCGACAGCAAGAACCCCCTGAGTGCTCTGCCTAGCATCCGGGTCTGCATCACAGTTTCACACGGCGCAGCCGCAGGGCGTTGGAGATCACGGAGACCGATGACAGGCTCATCGCGGCGGCCGCGATCATCGGCGACAGCAGGGTCCCGAAGNCGGGTCTGCATCACAGTTTCACACGGCGCAGCCGCAGGGCGTTGGAGATCACGGAGACCGATGACAGGCTCATCGCGGCGGCCGCGATCATCGGCGACAGCAGGGTCCCGAAGACCGGGTAGAGGATGCCGGCGGCGATCGGCACGCCGGCGGCATTGTAGGCGAAGGCGAAGAACAGGTTCTGCCGGATGTTGCGCAGCGTCGCCGTGGCAAGCTTGCGCGCCCGTACGAGGCCCACGAGATCGCCCCTGAGCAGGGTGATCCCGGCGCTTTCCACCGCGACATCGGCCCCGGTGCTCATGGCGATGCCGACATCGGCGGCGGCGAGGGCCGGCGCGTCGTTGACCCCGTCGCCGGCCATCGCCACCGAAGCGCCCTTCGCGCGCAGCTCCTCGACCAGTTTCTGCTTGTCCTCGGGCAGAACGCCGGCGCGGACCTCGTCGATGCCAAGCTTGCGCGCGACCGCCTCGGCGGTGCGCCGGTTGTCGCCCGTCGCCATGATGATGGTCAGACCAAGCGCGTGCAACTCGCGGATGGCACCTTCGGTGCTGTCCTTGATCGGGTCCGCAACGGCGACGATGCCGGCAAGCGATCCGTCCACGGCGACATACATCGCGGTCTTGCCTTCGAGCCGGAGCGCATCGGCCGCGTCGTCGGAGCTGTCGGTTGCGACACCGAGCTCGTCCATCATCGCGGCATTGCCGAGCGCGACCTTGCGCCCGTTCATGGTGCCGCGCACGCCTTTGCCGGTCACCGCTTCGAAATCCTCGGCACTTTCGGGGGTGAGATTGCGATCCGTCGCCCCGGCGATGATCGCCTCGGCCAGTGGATGCTCGGACCATTTCTCCAGCGCTGCGGCGAGGCGCAGGACCTCATCCTCGTCATGCCCGTCCTCGGCCACGACATCGGTGAGCCGCGGCTTGCCTTCCGTGAGCGTGCCGGTCTTGTCCACGATCACGGTGTCGACGCGGGCCATGCGTTCCAGCGCCTCGGCATCCTTGATCAGCACGCCCGCCTGCGCGCCGCGGCCCACGGCGGTGGTGATCGAGATCGGCGTGGCAAGCCCCAGGGCGCAGGGGCAGGCGATGATCAGGACCGACACGGACGCGGCGATGGCGAAGGCCAGCGCCGGATCGGGGCCGACCATCAGCCACGAGAAGAACGCGACGATCGCCACGGCGACAACGCTCGGCACGAAGACAGCCGCCACGCGGTCGGCCAGCCCCTGTATCGGCGCGCGCGACAGGCGCGCACCCGCCACCATGTCGACGATCTGCGAAAGGACCGTGTCGGCCCCCACTTCGGTCGCGCGAACCGCCAGCGTGCCGTTCTTGTTGATCGTGCCGCCGGTCACCCGGTCGCCCTCGACCTTCTCGATCGGCACCGGCTCGCCGGTGATCATGCTCTCGTCCAGCGACGACCGGCCCTCGACCACCTCGCCGTCGACCGGCACGCTGTCGCCGGGGCGCACGCGCAGCATATCGCCCTCGACGATGTTCTCGAGCGGGGCGTCGTATTCCGATCCGTCGGGCAGGATGCGGCGCGCGGTCTTGGGCGCGAGATCGAGAAGCGCGCGGATCGCGTCGCCGGTGCGCTCGCGTGCGCGCAACTCCAGCACCTGACCGACGAAGACCAGCGTGATGATCACCACCGCGGCCTCGTAATAGGTGCCGACGCCCGCGCCCATCCGGTATTGGTCCGGAAAGACCCCCGGCGCGAAGGTCGCCACCAGCGAATAGAGATAGGCGGCACCCACGCCGAGCGCGATCAGCGTCCACATGTTGGGCGAGACGTTGCGGATCGAGTCGATGCCGCGCCGGAAAAAGGGCTGCGCCGCCCAGAGAACGATCGGCGTGGCGAGCACGAATTCGACATAGACCGAAAGCTGGTGCCCCAGCCAACCCCGCACGTCGAGCCCGACAAGCTCGCCCATGGTGATGATCATCAGCGGGACGGCCGCAGCCGCACTGATCCACATGCGGCGGGTAAAATCCGTCAGTTCCTGGTTCGGCTCGTCCGACGGCACCATCGGCTCCAACGCCATGCCGCATTTGGGGCAGGAGCCTGGTTCGTCGCGGACGATCTCGGGGTGCATCGGACAGGTGTATTGCGCCCCGGGCTGGCCGCGCTGGCCGGCCTTTTCGGCGTTGACGGATGTATAGAAATAAGGATCGGCGTCGAATCTCTCCTGACAGCCGTCAGAGCAGAAATGATAGGTCTGGCCGTCGTAGTCGCTCGATCGCGCGCCCTGCCGGATCTCGACCTGCATGCCGCAGACCGGGTCGGTCGCGGTCTTTGCATCGGGGGCGATGTCGTGGTCGTGATGGGCGTGCTTGGCCATGGGGCGGCTCCTTCATGCCGGTGGGTCAGCTGTTCGTGGTCACATGAGCGTGCTGTCTTGGCCGACCGCAACTCATCGCGAGTTAAGCATTCTTGGGTCAAACGAAAGACCGCTTGTAGATCGGGTCGCGTTCCCTCTCCGCCCGGCGCCGAAGTGCCGCGCGGAGAGGTCGTCTTCCGAGCTATTCCTTCGGCATCAGCGCGCGAATGGCGTACATGCCGTCAGGGCCTTTCTCGATCATCATCATCACCTCGTCGCCGGGCTCGACGCCATCGATCTCGGCACCGTCGAGCAGGGTCATGTCCATCGTCATGGCGGGCCAGCCGATATCGGGAATCGGGCCGTGGCTGACATTGGCCACGCCGTCCGACAGGCTGTTGAGTGTGGCCTCGGCATAAAACCCTCGGCCCTCGTGGCGTGATCGCCCATGGTCATGTCGTGGCCGCTCATGTCGCTCTGTGCGAGCGCGGCAGGCGCGGTGAGAGTTGCAACGGTCAGGGGCAGGATGAGTTTGCGCATGGGATCCTCCATTATTGAGCGCGGGACTCGCGGGCCGGTCATTCGCCGGGCTGCGGGGTGGTGAACGTGCGGACGGGCTGAAGCTCCTGCCGGTCGATCCTGGTGAGGGCCAGACGCTTCCAGATGACGAAGATCGCGGGAATGACGAACAGCGTCAGCAGCGTCGCCGTGGCCATACCGCCGATCATGGGGGCGGCGATGCGCTGCATCACCTCCGATCCGGTCGCATCACCATACATAATGGGATGTTCCGGCTGCTTCCCCCACCGTTGGGTTATCCTTAACCGGGATCAACCGCGCAACAAGGAGAAGCAGCCATGTGTGCAAAGAAGACAGGAAGCATCGAGGACCTTGCCGTTGTCGGGATCGACATCGGGAAGGACACGTTTCACCTGGTCGGGTTCGACCGCTCCGGCCAGCTGGTCATCCGCAAGCAGATCAAGCGCTTGGCCCTGAATGCCACTTTGGAGCAAGTCCCACGCTGCGTCGTCGGGATGGAGGCTTGACTCTCGGATGACATCGCTCAGCGGGTCCGAAGAAAATCCGGATGGAACTGGCCGCTTGGTGATGGTAGTCTCTGACGCGAGGCATATTCCTTTCTCGGCAGAGGATCGACGGCGCGTGAACACCGCCATGATATGCCGCCCTTCAGGGATCACCGTAAGCATCCGTTTTCCCTTGCAGTTACCCACAAGTGTCCGGGGGCGGGTTTGCGAGACATGCTCCTTCGACGAGGTCGGCGAGGCGGGCTAAGCCTCGCCAAATGACGGTC